>JBQCJB010000607.1:0-6790 GCA_051953155.1 Aureliella sp.
TGCTCCGCAAAAGTAGCGAGAACCCGCCGCTGAACTTGGCGTGATGGAAAACGATCACTTGCAGGCCGTCGAGTTGGCCGCTGGGGCTGGTGCGCGCTACTTTCGCGGAGCGAAAGGCGACCATCGGGAGCATCCTGTTCATCGATGTCCGTTAATCTGAGCGCGCCCGCGACTGCGTCGGCTTAGACTGCGGCGCGGCGCTGGCGGAGGGCTCTCAGCCATTCCCAGGCGATCGGCAGGACGGAAATGAAGATGATCGCGATGATGACGAAGTGGAAGTTGCGTTTGACCAGCGGGTAATTGCCAAACCAGTAACCGCCCAGCAGGAAGAGGCTGACCCAGGCTACGCCGCCGACAACGTTGTAAATCCAGAAGCGGCGGTATTGCATGCCGCCGATGCCGGCGACGAACGGCGCAAAGGTGCGCAGGATCGGCAAGAAGCGAGCCAGCACGATCGCCTTGGCGCCGTACCGCTCGTAGAACCGCTGAGCCCTGAGCAGGTGTTCCTTGTTCAGCAACCAACCGGTGTCCCGGCGAAAGATCTGCGGTCCGACCCACTTGCCGATCGAGTAATTGACGGCATCTCCGAGGACGGCGGCGGTGATCAGCAGCGGCACGAGCCAGGCGATGCTCAAGTCGTCGCTTTGGCTGGCGGCCAGCGCGCCGACGGCAAACAACAGCGAGTCGCCCGGCAAGAAAGGGGTCACGACCAGCCCCGTTTCACAGAAAATCACCAGTGCCAGCAGCGCATAGAACCAGCCGCCCATCTGGGCAATGAAGTGCCCCAGATGCTCGTCCATGTGCACGATCCACTCGATGATTTCCATGCTTTTCTTTTGCGCTACGGAGGTCGGAATTAGGGTCCGTGATATCGTAGCTTACGATTGCGCGCCGTGGCTGACCGCTTCCCGCGGAAGTTCGGCGTTAAAAAAGCATCCCGGTCGCTATCTGCCGGCGAAGGCGGCTTCCATTCGTTCCCGATCGAACTCCCGCTCGTGGTTGGACAAGACCACGGTCGCCACGCCGTTGCCGATGAAGTTCGTAATGGCCCGCGCTTCGGACATGAAACGGTCGACGCCGAACAGCAGGACCACGCCTTCGACCGGAATCACTTTGACGGCTGAAAGCGTCGACACCAGGACGACGAAGCCCATGCCCGTGACACCGGCGGCTCCCTTGGAGGTCAGCATCAGCACACCGATCACCGTCAGCAATTGCATCCAGGTCAAATCGACGTTGTACACCTGCGCCAGGAAGATGGTGGCCATCGAAAGATAGATCGTCGTACCGTCGAGGTTGAAAGAATAACCGGCCGGAACGACCAGGCCGACGATCGGTCGAGCGCAGCCCATGCGCTCCAGCTTTTCCATTAGAGCCGGCAAGGCAGCTTCGCTCGACGATGCCCCGAGCACGACTAGCAGCTCGGCTTTGATGTACACCAGGAACCGCCACAAACTGACGCGGTAGACTCGCATCAGCGCCCAGAGGACGACGAACACGAACAGCCCCATCGTGATGTAGACGCTGAGCATCAGCTTGGCCAGCGGCCAGAGGGTCGCCACGCCGAACTTGGCAATCGTCGTTGCCATACCACCGAAGGCGGCCAGGGGTGCCAGCCACATCAGCACGTGCAGGGCGCCAAACACGTAAGGGGAAACACCGGTCATCGCCCCGAGGGCTCGCTCTTTCCATTTCAGCGGAGAGAGCGTCACGAGGATTCCGGCAATCAAAGAGACGATCAACACCTGCAGCGGCAGATTGCCTTGCAGAAAATGCAGCCACGAGAACTCGGCGGCTCGACTTTGATACTCGGCGACGCGTCCGGAGAGCGAGCTGATGTTTTCGGTGCTCGGCGGCAGCACTCCCTCACCGGCGCGAATGACCTGCGCCACGGCGATGCCGATCAAGAGAGCGAAGGTGGTGACGACTTCGAAGTAAATCAGGGCTTTGCCACCGATCTGTCCGACGCGTTTCAAATCGCCCATCGACGCGATGCCAAGCGTAACGGTCAGAAAGATCAACGGCACGACGAGGATTTTCAGCGCCTCGACGAACCACTTGGCCAGCGGCTCCATCCTCACAGCCTGAGCGGGAGCCACGATGCCGAAGACGACACCGACGATAACAGCCAGCAAGACCCAGAAGGTTAGATGTCGCGCGGCAGACTTCATTGTCGTAGTGCAAACGCCACGAAAGCATCGCCGGCTCGCGTCCCCAGCTTGCCCGCGCCTCCGGCGGCGATGACTACGTATTGTCGCTCGCCGACCGAGTAGGTGGCTGGGTTCGCGTAGCCGCCGGCGGGCAAGGCATGCTCCCACAGCATCTGACCGGTGCGCTTGTCAAACGCGCGGATGCGCTCGTCGCGCGTGCCCGCGATGAAGACCAAGCCTCCGGCTGTCACGATCGCGCCGCCGAAGTTGTCGGTCCCAGTTTGCGGGACGCCGCGGCGCGTCAGCTCGACGTGCTCGCCGAGCACCGCCCGCCACACGAACTCGCCGGTCGAGAGATCGATCGCATTGAGTTGTCCCCACGGCGGTTTGATGGCCGGGTACCCTTCCTGATCGAGGAACTTGGTATAGCCCGCGTGCTGGTAGCGATACGGCGACCCCGGCGCAGCGGGCTTTAACTGGACGATATTCGGTAGGTTGGTGGAATTGACGTACAAAATCTTCGTCTCGGGATCGAAGGCCGCTCCGCTCCAGTTCGCTCCGCCGTGAAAACCGGGAATAACGACGGTCCCTTGGAGGCTGGGCGGATTGAACGCTGGTCCGCTCCGTAGCGACTTCAATTGCTCCAGCACGAACGCGCGGTTGGCTGGGGCGATATCGGTCACGTTGGATTCGTCGAAGTGCTGGGCCGAGAAAGGTGGCGGCTTGACGGGAACGGGCTGCGTCGGCCACACGGCTTCACCGTCGACGCCGGTCGTCGGCACCGGCTGCTCGCGAACTTCGAACAGCGGTTTACCGGTTTCCAAGTCGAGCACAAAGACGTAGCCGGTCTTGGTGACTTGGGCCGCAGCGGCGATCGTGCGTCCGTCGCGCACGACCGAAACGATGTTCGGATGGACCGGCAGATCGTGGTCCCACAGATCGTGGTGCAGCGTCTGAAAGTGCCATTTGCGCTCTCCAGTGCGAGCGTCGACGGCCACGACGCAGTTGGCAAACAGGTTCTGCCCCGCACGATCGCCGCCGTAAAAATCAAAGGCAGCCGAACCGGTGCCGAACAGTACCAGTCCGCGCTGAACATCGACGCAGATGCCACCCCAGGCGTTGGCGCCGCCGCGATTCTCCGTGCTGCCCGGCGCCCAGGTCTCGTTACCGAATTCCCCTGGCCCCGGGACAGTGCGAAAGCGCCACCGCTGGCGGCCGGTCCGCACGTCGAAGGCTCGCACGTCCCCCGGCGCCGCGATCCCCGGGCCTTCGCCGTTGGAAAAGCCGAGGATGATCAGGTCTTCGAAAATCGCCGGCGCCGAAGTCGGACCGTACGGCAGGCTGCCGATTTGCCGATCGAGCTCTTCGCGCAAGTCCTTGACGCCCTTGTTGCCGAAGTCCGAGTCGAGCCGTCCGGTCCGCGCGTCGATCGAGAACAGGCGTCCGTCGGCCGTGCCGTGGATGATCCGCCGCTGGCCGTCCGCTTGCTGGTCGCTCCAGTAGGCTACGCCGCGGTTGACGCCACCGGAGGCCAGCGGCCCGGCGTGCGCTCCAGCCGAGAGGGGATCGAATTTCCAAAGCTCTTTGCCGGTCGCCGCGTCGAGCGCAACGACCCGCCGCTCGGCTGTCGTGATGAACATCACTCCATCGACGACGACCGGCGTGCATTCGATCGTCTTGCCGACGCCGTCTTTGGCTTCGCCGGTGTGATAGGTCCAGGCGACTTCCAGCTTGCCGACGTTCCCCTGGTTGATCTGGGTCAGGGGCGAGTAGCGTTGGCAGCCGCGGTCACCGCCGACGGCGATCCAATCTTCGGCCGGCACTCGCGGCGATGCCACAGCGAGCCACCAGAGGGTCAGCCATGCCAGAGTCCTCGAGTTGTAACCAGTCATGAGCGTGTCGCCGGGTGGGAGAGGTCAGTGACGTTGACGATCGCTTTGATGACGCGATTGGCCGGGTCGAGCCACTGGGGGAAGACGCCGATCATCTCGTCTAGCGGAGCATGATGCGTGATCCATGGGACGGTGTCGATACGCCCCTGCTCGATCAACTCGATGATGCGCGCAAAGTCGCGCGGCAGCGCATTGCGACTGGCCAGGAGCGTCAGTTCGCGGCGGTGCATGACCGGCGCGTGCGGAAAGCTGATGTTCTGCTGAGTGATACCGACATACACGACTCGCCCGCGGATCGCGGCGTAGGCCAGTGCATCGCCCATGCTCACGTGGTTGCCAGTCGCGTCGACGACCAAGTCGGCCAGTTGCCCGGACGACATCCGCGCCAGTTCCTCGATCGCCGCCTGGCGACCGTCGGCCTGCAGCAAAATCGTGTCGGGGATCTTCATCCGTTCGCGGACGAATTCCAGCCGGGCCGGATTGGTGTCCATGACGATCGTGCGGGCACCGCTGAGCCGGGCGAACTCGATGGCTGACAGCCCGATCGGGCCGGCTCCGATGACCAGGACATGCTCCTGGTCGGTCGGCTGGCCGCGGTCGATCGCATGGCAGCCGATCGCCAGCGTTTCGACCAATGCCAACTGATCGAACGAAAGGGAATCCGACCGGTGGAGTTTTCTGGCCGGCAGCAGCATGCGTTCGGTCATCCCGCCATCGCACATGACGCCCAGCGTCTTATGGTTCTCGCAGCAGTTGGTGTGTCCGCGGCGGCATGCGTAACAGGTTTGGCAGTTGATATAGGGTTCGACCGCGCAGCGATCCCCTGGCCGGACGTGCGTGACGGCCGCGCCCACGGCCAGGACCTCAACGCCCAGTTCGTGCCCGGGAATGCGCGGGTAGCTGAAGAAAGGCATCTTGCCGAGATAACCGCCGTAGTCGGTACCACAGATGCCGATGCGATGGATGCGCACGAGCGCTTCATCGGCAGCCGGTGGATTGGGCTCGGGGATTTCGAGAGCCCGGAACTGCCCGGGGGCGTCGAGCGAGATGGCTTTCATGCATCGATTCTCAGTTGTTTTCCGGCAGGCCCTCTTGGTGGCCTACGTTGTGGACCGGGGCAAGGATTGCCAGCACCTCGGCGAGCAGTTGCTCGTCGATCGGCAATTCGGCCCACTGGGCCCACTTGCGGATGTTGTTCGGGTTTGCGCTGCCGGCGACGGTGGTGGTGATGTCGGGATTGCGGAGGCAAAACTGCAAGGCGAGCTGGGCGATGTCGACTCCCTTGCTCTGGCAGTGGGCGGCCGCGGCGCGGGCGGCAGCCTGCACGTCGGGCGGGTCGCGAAACCACACCGGCAAAGTCGAATTGGTCAACAACCGCGCGCTGAACGGGCCCGCGTTCATGATCCCGACACCGCGCTGCTTCAACAGGGGAATCGTCTCGTCGGCAAATCGCGTGTTTTGCAGCGTGTACTGATTGTAACTGAGCACACAGTCTAGATCGGTTTGCGCCAGAATTCGATGGAAAATCTTCTGCGGGTAACCGCTGATGCCCACGTAACGCACCTTGCCCGCGGCCTGCGCCCGCCGCAGGGCTGGCAGGGTTTCATCGACGATCTGCTGCAGCGGCACGAATTCGATGTCGTGGCACAGGACGATATCCAGATGGCCGCAGCCCAGCCGGTGCAGCGAAACGTCGATGCTCTCGGCCACACGCTTGGCAGAAAAATCAAAGTGCTGCACGTCGTATCGGCCGAGCTTGGTGCACAGCGAATAGCTCTCGCGCGGCACGTCGCGGAGCGCCACGCCTAGCAGCACTTCGCTCATCCCCCGTCCATAGAACGGAGACGTATCGATGAAGTTCATTCCCAGTTCCAAGGCCACGCGGATCGAAGCGAAAACTTCGTCCAGCGTGACATTGCGGAATTCTTGTCCCAGCGAGGATGCCCCAAAACTCAGGATCGGCAATTCGAGGTCGGTCTTGCCCAGTTGTCGTCGTTGCATGCAGTTCTCTTTGAAGGTGACCGTCCGCCTGAGGCGTGTTTCTTAGATGCCGTAGAATTTACAAGCGTTTTCGCCGAACACCTGGCGCTCGACTTGCGGTCCAAGCGGTTTGATGTAGTCGTGCACCAGGCGATAGGCTTGTTCGTAGGTTCCCGAGAGCAGGGCCACAGGCCAGTCGGAACCGAACATCAATCGCTCGGGGCCGAAGGCGTGTAGCACGACATCCAGGTAAGGAATGAATTCCGCCGGCTGCCAGCGATTGTGCCGCGCTTCGGTGATCATGCCGGAGATTTTACACATGACGTGCGGATGTTTGGCCAGGTCGCGGATCTCCGAAGCCCATGGTTCCAGCACCGCGTCTTTGATCAGCGGTTTGGCCAGGTGATCGACGACGAAGGGCTGGTCGGGAAAATTCTCCGCCAGCCGCAGGGCCGCGGGCAATTGCCGGGGATAGATCAGTATGTCGTAGGTCAAATCGAACTGCGACAGCGCACGAATGCCGCGCTGGAAATCGTGCCCGAGCATGAAATTGTCCTCGGGTTCGTCCTGAACGACGTGCCGCACGCCGACCAGTTTCGAGTGCTGGCTAACCTGTTCCAACTGTTCGACCACGCGTTCGCTGCGCAGGTCGACCCAGCCGACGACGCCGCGGATTGTCGGCGCTTCATCGGCCAGTTGCAGCAGCCACTGCGTCTCGTCGAGCGACTGCCGCGCCTGGACAGCTACACAGCCATCGAGTTCGCACCG
>JBQCJB010000608.1:0-2435 GCA_051953155.1 Aureliella sp.
ATCAGCGACACGGACGCCACTGCCGACACTGTTGCAGAAAATGCCGCCGTCGGTACGGCGGTCGGCATTGCTGCTTCGGCGAGTGACGCCGATGCGACGAATAACGCGATCTCTTACTCGCTGGTCGATGACGACGGCGGCCGGTTCGCGATCGACAGTGCGACCGGCGTGGTCACGGTGGCGGCCGCGATCGACCGCGAAACTGACGGCGCGAGTCGCACGATCATCGTCCGCGCCAGCTCCAGCGACGGTTCGAGCTCCGACCGCTCGTTCACGATCGCAATTAGCGATGTAAACTAATTTGCTACGTCGGCGATCAGCGACAGCGACAGCACGGCGGACGCGGTCTTTGAAAATGCGGCGGTGGGTTCGACGGTTGGCGTCGCGGCTTGGGCGTCCGACGCCGACGGCACCGACGCGGTCTCCTACTCGCTGGACGATGATGCAGGGGGGCGGTTTGCCATCGACGCGCTCACCGGGCAAATCACGGTCGCTGGTTCGCTCGACCGCGAATCGGCCGCCAGCTTCACCATCACGGTTCGCGCCACCAGCACTGACGCTTCCTGGTCAACTTGTGCGTTCACCATCAGTCTCTTGGACATTGACGAGTTCGATACAACACCGATCAGCGACCAAGACTCAAGTGCCAATGCCGTCGCCGAGAATGCTGCGGTTGGCACTTCGGTCGGCGTTGTCGCCGGAGCAGTCGACGCCGATGCCACGAACAACACGGTAACGTACTCATTGGTGGATGACGATAACGGTCGCTTTGTGATCGACAGTGCGACTGGAGAAGTTACCGTCGGCGGCGCCATCGACCGAGAGACGCTCGGAGCGAGTCGCCAAATCACCGTCCGGTCCACTTCGACAGATGGTTCGGCGTCGGAACAAGTTTTCTCGATCGTGATTGAGGACGTCGACGAATTCGACGCGTCGGCGGTTATCGATGCCAATCCGGCGGCAGACGGAATCGCTGAGAACTCGGCGATCGGCACTGCGGTTGGTATCGTCGGCTCGTCGTTCGATGGCGACGCGACTAATAGCACGATCACTTACTCGCTGGCCGACGACGATGGCGGGCGATTCACAATCGATGGCAACAGCGGTGTCGTAACGCTCGCGGCGACCTTAGACCGCGAAGCGGATGGGCCGACCCGGACGATTCTCATTCGAGCGGTCTCTGCCGACGGTTCGACCAGCGAACAGGCCTACTCGATTAGCATTTATGACGTTGACGAGTTTGATGTGGGACCGGTCGGTGACGCTGATCCGGCACCCGAGGTTGTGGATGAAAATGCCTCGGACGGGACGGTCGTGGGCATTGTCGCCAATGCCACCGATGCCGACAGCACGACCAATATGATCACTTATTCTCTCGAGGACAGTGCAGGGGGACGGTTTGCGATCGATCCGACGAGCGGCGTCGTTACCGTAGCCGCCGCTGGCGGGCTGGACTTCGAAGCCAACGCCAGCCACAGCATAACGGTCCGGGCGACCTCGGCCGATGGCTCGTTCAGCACGCGGGTCTTCTCGATCGCGGTCAACGACATCAACGAATTTGACGTCAGCCCAATTTCCGATGCTGACGGGATCGCCGACTCGGTAGCGGAGAATTCGGCGGCAGGGACATGTGTCGGCGTCGACGCCTACGCCGTCGACCAGGACGGAACGCACAACCTGGTGACGTACGCTCTGACCGATAGCGCGGGGGGAAGCTTTCAGATCGATGCGTCCAGCGGCATGGTCACGGTGGCCCCAGGTGCCGTGCTCGATTACGAGTCGCGGGCCGCTTACTCGGTGACCGTCCGCGCCAGCTCGATCGACGGTTCGTATCAGGACCGAGCGTTTACGATCCTGGTCAGTAATGTGAACGAGTCGCCCACGGCCGCCTCGCATGACTTTTCCGTCGACAACGTCTCGCAGCTGATCGTCAGTTCGCTAAACATGATGGCTGGCATGAGCGATCCCGACGGCGATCCGCTCCAGCTCCAACTGCTTAGCGGAGCCAGCCATGGCGTATTGTCCTTCCAAGCCGACGGAGCATTTCGGTACACGCCGGACAGCGGGTTTACCGGACGAGACGAATTCGTGGTCATGGCCAGCGACGGGCAGCTGGCGTCTGCTCCCGCGACCGTCACGATCACGGTGACGCTGCCCAACGCGGTCAATGGAGGCGGGGCTTCAAGCGGATCGAATGGTGCGAGCGGTCCGGCGAACAGTTCAAGCGGTGCTGGCTCTGACGGTGGGAGCGCGCTGCCGCAGGCGGTCGATACAAGTCTGGCTAGCGGCGCTCCGCCAGGTTTTGCAACCTATACTGAGGACAGTGCGGGGGGCCGAGAGGCGCATCGCGATGCGCATGGCGATGCCAGCGCGGCCGGGGAGGCGTCGGCATTACCCGAACGATCGCTACAAGTGCAGCAGCGGGCGTCGGAGGG
>JBQCJB010000609.1:0-2224 GCA_051953155.1 Aureliella sp.
TCGACGAAGCCTTCGTGCGAGCGGCCCAGACGCACATCGCGGCGCACGAAATGATGACCATCGGTGGTGACGAACACGAACGATTCGCCAGCATGCGTCGCCACGGCCGCGTCGGGAATCGACAGCTCGGAGGCGGTCTCGCCTAGCGGCAGCTCCACGCGCACATACAGTCCCGGCCGCAGTTGACCGGAGGAATTATCGATGCTGGCCACCAGGCTGATCGCGTTGGTTTGCGGATCGACTTCGCGGCCCATCCTGACGACCGTCGCTTGCAGCCACTGGTCGGGCAGGGCGGGCGACTGCAGGCGGATGACTTGCCCAGCCTTCGTCGCCAAGGCGGCCCACTGCGATTCGCGCAGGTCTGCCCGCACCCAGAGCTGGCTGGTGTCGGCCAGTACGAACAGCTCCGCGCCGGCTTCGACGCGCTCGTTGGCATTGAACAGTTTCTGTTCGACCGACCCGCTCCGCGGAGCGCGAATCTCGATGGTCGACAGATCCTGCGCCGGGGATCGCTGCTGCTCAGGCGCGTTTGGTTCCGGCCGTTCTCGCTCCGCCTGCGGCGAATCCGTTTGGGCCTGTGCCGACTGATGCTGGCTGGCCGATGACTCGCTATTCGGCTTCTTGGCGGGCGCATCGGCCAGCGTGTTGGATACGCCCAGGAGAGTGGCGACGCGATCGGCGGCGATTTCCCAGCGGCGACGTGCATCGCTTAACGCGATTTCCGACATCTGGGCGGACCGCTGGGAATCGAACAGCGTCTGCTCGATCATGGCCTGGAGGGCGGCGCCGCTGCTTTCAAACTTTCGTCGCCGCTCCTCGATGGTCCGCGCCGGTAGCGCGCCGCTGTCGGCGGCTGTCTCGAGGCGCGAGGCAAGCGATTGGGCCAGCAACTGGTCGGTGTAAGCGGACAAGAGTTTCTCGCGGGCCGCTCCGAGTTGCTGGTCGGTAAAGGCGTCGCGAATCTGCTCCGGGGACTGGCCGCTTTGGATAGCGGTAATCAGTTGCCGGACGCCGGATGCGCGGGCCGCGTCCCAGTCGGCTTGTCGCTTGGCCAGATCGAACTCGGCGGCGCGCTGCAGCTCGTCGGCCCGCGCTGCGCCGATTTCCGGGCTGCTCATCGTCGCCAGCACCTGGCCCGCCTCGATGGCGTCGCCCGGTTGGACGCAGACCTTGGTCAGCATACCCGCCGTGCCCAGGCGCACGCTCACGCGCCGCGTCTCGTCGTACGCCAAACGACCTGGCACGGTGACCGAAAGTCGAGCGACGCGCTTTTGCACCACGGCCGTCGCAACCTTTCCCGCTTCGATCTGTGCATCGGTCAGATCGACGTGGTCTCGCGAGGTAGCGGGCTGCTCCGCGTCGAGTTCGGCGTGAGGATTCAAATGTCGCTGTGCAAAGTGATGCCACGCGGCCCAGCCGCCTCCCAGCACGGCCAGCACCAGCAACGTCGACGAAACGCCTCGAATATGTTTGAACCAATGACGCACGACGCAGCTCCGCTCACAAGATCCCAGACGCTCGACTTCAATGCACCCGCAGACGCCAACAGTGGATTACCCGGATCCGAGCAGGCTGGATCTGGGGCTTCAGCAATCCGGATTCTCAGCCAGCCGGATTCGTCAAAGAAGTATCGATCGCGATGCGACCGCCGCAGAAGTGCGGCTAGAGAAAGCTCTCAACAGCGGGCTACGCACAGCCAGGCTTGAGGTGAGATGCGTTTGGGTATCGGCACCGAAAGAGGCGCGGCGACCGGCTGGTCAGCATCCGCCAACCAGACGACCAACTGGGCATCCGGCAGATCGGGCAGCATGACCACCGGCGGTGCAAAGTCACCGCTGGTCCAGTAGCCGGCGCTTTCCAAGAGGGCCGTGGGCCAGGCCAGGCTGGGAGCGGTCGAATCGTCATCGACCGGGCCATCGTCATCGCCGCCGCTGGACGGCATCACGAAGTGAAGATGCCAACCGCCGGCACCATGACCGAAGTCGCGGGCATGATGGCTGGCAATATGCGCCGCCAAATGAACATCCAAGGCCAACGCCTGGGACTCGAGCGAGTGGCAATGCACGATCGGCATCGGCCCGCGCCAAGCGCACAAGCACAACAGGCACGAGAACCAGAATCGGGTCGTGACTATCGCCGAGTGCCGAGGCCGCTCGGAGTGCCAGCTTGTGCGTCGATTAGAGGCCATGCGCTCATGTTGCGGGGTGCGCGCGCGCTGGTCAAA
>JBQCJB010000610.1:0-5035 GCA_051953155.1 Aureliella sp.
TTTCGTGGCGAATTTCGAACTGGCATTGGTGTACCACTTGATCGCTTCGGTCGTGTCGCCGACCAGTTCGGCGCCCATGGCGATTTGAACCATGGCCTCGGCCGCATCTTCGCTCTGTGGATAAGTCCGCACGAAATCCTCCAGCTCTTTCAAGAATTCTTTTTGAGCTTTAGGGAAGTCGACGTCGGGTTTCTGGATTTTTTGGGTGTAGTCGGCCGTGATGGTGCGGTAGGCGATATAGGCGATGTCCTCGTCGCTCTTGGTGACCGACGTCAGTTTGGTGCGCATCGTGTCCAACCGCTTGACGCCGTCGGGGTATTCACCGGTTTGAGCGGCTGCGTTGACCGTGTCGGCGAACTGTTTGATCCAGGTGGTGCGGTCCTCGTCGGAGTCGCTGGCAGCGATCAATTTTTCCAGCACGTCGGCGCGCTGGCTGTGCAGTCGGGCTCGATCGGCCGGGGCGGCGCTTTGTAGCTGGTCATCGACCTGCTGGAGTTCGCCGACCAGGCGGCCCATCGCTTCGCTCATCCCGGCCGGGGTGGTGCTGGCCGCAGCCAGTTGTCCGCGGCTGGAGAACGAGCCGCTGAAGAAGACGCCTGCCGAGCTGAGTTCGGCCCCTTCGGTCACCGCGCGAGGCAGTTCGACCGCGCGCCAGGCGTCGCCGACTTGGATCAGCGTGCCGACGAGCAGCTGTTGTGGCTTGCTGGCGGTTTCGAGCAGGGCGACGACGTTTTCGTAAACGACGACGTCTTGTTGGGCTCCGTCAGTGCCGGCGGGGACGACGCCTGGTTTTTCAGCTCCGAAGTGGGTCCAGCGGCTGTCGCGCGTGACCACGTTTTGGCCGGCAGCCCATTTTTCGAACTGGGCCTTAGCGTCCTTGAGCTTCTGACGCAGGAGGTCGCTCTTTTCGCTGCCCAGTTCGAGGGCGGTCAGTTCCTTTTCGCTCAGCAGGAGCGTGGCGAACCGCTTGGCGTCGCGGGCCGCTGCGGCGCTGACGATTTCGGCGGTCACCTCTTCGGCCGAGATCATCCGCCAGGCGTCGATCTTGCCATCGCCATCGCCATCGACGCCCCAGCGCGTGCCGCCGGTGCCGAGCCAGCGGTATTCGTCGGCCGTGCCGTCGAAGTCAGCGTCGATCTCGCGATACGTTTCGACACCTTGAGCGAAGTAGCACCAGCGGTCCGGGCGTTTGTCGCCGTTGGTATCGACGAACCAGCGGAGCGTTTCACCGCTCGGGCCGGTGATCAGAAAGCCTTTGCCGTCTTGGCGGGTGACTTCTTCGATCGTGCAGGCGGCGACTTTGTCGGCGGCGACCTGATCGTATTGGACGTCGCTCTGCCGCGCCTTGAACGAGAGGGCTCGCGCCAGTTGGTCGTTGGCGGCCGCCGGGGCTTGGGCGGTGAGGGGCTGGTTCCATCCGCCGCAGCCGGCGGCGAGAAAGATTGAGAAAACGAGGCGTGTCGACGCTGATGCGTGCATCCGTAGCTGCTCCTTGCTGTGGTGGATTGTGACGCCAAAGGACATTTTTTGTGCGGGTTTGACTCAACGATTGCCCATCGGCGTGCCGATCACAATCGCTCGGGAATCAGCGGCTGTTGACAGCCCCGAACCATTGGCTAGGATTTTGCAGTCTAGCCGATTGGCGAGGGCCAGACCAAGAGCGACTTGGGCTGCACCGGGGAAACCTTCAACAGGCAATCCCGGCTGCGGACTCCGGAGTTGGCTTGCGGGGACTGGGTAAACGAGCTTGCCGGTTGGACTGGAATGTCGCACGCGGACTTGTGCCGCGGGCGAGCCCTCAGGGAAACGGGCGCGTAGCTCAGTTGGTTAGAGCGCGTCGCTGATAACGACGAGGTCCCAGATTCGAATTCTGGCGCGCCCACTCGAATCCCGGTCGGGTTGGAACAAGTTGACCAGCGATTTGGCTCGGTGACTTGGCTGACCAGCTCGGCCATACAATTTGGTTGGTTCACCGGTGGAAAACCGGGGGTGTAGCTCAGTTGGGAGAGCATCTGCTTTGCAAGCAGAGGGTCGTCGGTTCAAGTCCGTCCAGCTCCATTTGTGTGAAAAACCCTGGCGTTTGAGCGATTTTGACAAAGATCGCGAAAACGCGAGAAAAGGGTCTTGCGGGGAAGCGAGAAATCCCGATGATTCTTGCTCTCGCAGGCGGCTGACTCGCCGGTTCAGCGACAAACGGCATCGCGATTCGCGGTTGTTTTGTTTGCGATTGACCGACGGCAGCGGCAAGCGTAAAACGGCGAGTAGTCGACGTTCGTTCAGTGCGAATCGCGACGCGAAAGCGACGCAAAATTGCAGTTGACGGGTGTCGACGACAAGCGTAAAACGAAGGGCTCCCCGCGAGGGAGCGAAACGAAAACTGATCTTTGACAATTTGGTTGATTGGTAGTAGGCATCTTGATCGCGTGCTGGTTTCCGCAAGGGGCCAGGCATGCGACACGACGCTGGTTGAGCTGGCGGCTAGTTGCTCGAAAGGGCGAGTGGCTGTCAGAACAAAAGAAGCGAGCGCTGAGAATGAAATATCACGGCTGATCGACGCGAGTCGAGCAAGCCGAGGTGAAGTCTAGGTAGATCAAACCTAGGCACATCACCGATTTCAAGAGATGCTCTCGGTCGGGTACTTCGGTGCCGGGTCTGGGAGAGTTCGAGATTTCGGTGGTCAAGTTACTAAGGGCGCATGGGGGATGTCTTGGCGTTAGAAGGCGAAGAAGGGCGTGGAAGTCTGCGAAAAGCTTGGGGGAGCTGACAAACGAGTATTGATCCCGAGATACCCGAACTAGCTGGCACTGAATTCATAGGTGCCAGTGGCCAACCCAGGGAACTGAAACATCTAAGTACCTGGTGGAAAAGAAAGACAAATCGATTCTGTAAGTAGCGGCGAGCGAAAGCGGAAGAGCCCAAACCGCGAGGGTTTTCCCTCACGGGGTTGTAGGGTCTTTCACATGAGAGTTACCAAACAGTCGGCTAGTGGAACAGTCTGGAAAGGCTGACCAAAGACGGTGACAGTCCGGTACGCGAAAGCTGTATTGTCTCTCGAAGGATACCTGAGTAGGTCGGTGCACGTGAAACCCCGACTGAATCCACGGGGACCATCCCGTAAGGCTAAATACTCTCTAACGACCGATAGTGAACTAAGTAGAGCGATCGAAAGGTGAGAAGAACCCCGGCTAGGGGAGGACAGTGAACCTGAAACCATGCGCTTACAAGCTGTCGGAGCACTATTTTAATATGTGTGACGGCGTGCCTTTTGCATAATGATCCGGCGAGTTACCGTTCGTGGCTCGGTTAAGACCTTACGGGTCGGAGCCATAGGGAAACCAAGTCTTAATAGGGCGACAATTGGTCGCGGGCGGTAGACGCGAAACTGCGTGATCTACCCATGGGCAGGTTGAAGCGCGGGTTAAACTGCGTGGAGGACCGAACTCACTTGGGTTGAAAACCGAGGGGATGACCTGTGGGGAGGAGTGAAAGTCTAATCAAACGCAGAGATAGCTCGTTCTCTCCGAAATAACTTTAGGGTTAGCCTCGAGCAACTATTTCACGGGGGTAGAGAGACTGAATCGGATGGGGGCCCATTCCAGGGTACCTCACTGAACCAAACTCCGAATACCGTGAAAACTATCTCGGGAGTTAGTCTACGGGGGATAAGCTCCGTGGTCGAGAGGGAAACAACCCAGATCGTCGGCTAAGGTCCCAAAGCAATACTCAGTCACTAAGGAAGTTGAACTGCAGAGACAGCCAGGATGTTGGCTTAGAAGCAGCCACCATTTAAAAAGTGCGTAACAGCTTACTGGTCGAGCAGTTCTGCGCCGATAATGAACGGGAGTAAGTATTGCACCGAAGCCGCGGGATCCAGCAATGGATCGGTAGGAGAGCGCTGTACAGGAGATACAAGCCATACGGAAACGAGTGGTGTCGGCCTGTACAGGTGATTATGCCGGAATGAGTAACGATAAAACAGGTGAGAATCCTGTTCGCCGAAAGCCTAAGGTTTCCTGGGGAAGGTAAATCCGCCCAGGGTTAGCCGGTGCCTTAGTCGAGGCCGAAAGGCGTAGACGATGGATAGCGGGTTAATATTCCTGCGCCATGCGTGTGGAGCGATTGGAGGGACGGCATCCGGAGAGCATGCGGACGAGTAGAAACGTCCGTTGCTCCGGTCTGAGAATGGGGGTAGGCAAATCCGCCCCACTAGGTTCAAGGTCCGGAGCTAACAGCATTTATGATCTGGATGATGCTGGAAGGATGTCCAAGAAAAGCTTCTAAGCTTTGAAGCACACGTGACCGTACTAAAACTGACACAGGTAGGCGAGATGAGTAGTCTCAGGCGCTCGGGAGAACGGTGGTTAAGGAACTCTGCAAAATGGCTCCGTAAGTTCGCGATAAGGGGCGCCTACGTAAGTAGGCCACAGAAAATCGGCACTAGCGACTGTTTATCAAAAACACAGGTCTCTGCCAACTCGTAAGAGGACGTATAGAGACTGACGCCTGCCCGGTGCTGGTAGGTTAAGGAAGAGGGTTAGGTCTTCGGACCGAAGCTCGCGACCGAAGCCCCAGTAAACGGCGGCCCTAACTATGAGGGTCCTAAGGTAGCGAAGTTCCTTGTCGGGTAAGTTCCGACCTGCATGAAAGGCGTAACGACTGGTGCACTGTCTCAACCACCGACCCGGTGAAATTGTAGTCGTGGTGAAGATGCCACGTACCCGCGGTTAGACGGAAAGACCCCATGAACCTTCACTGTAGGCTGATATTGGGCTGAGGTATGTCTTGTGTAGTATAGCTGGGAGACTGTGAATCGGTGGCGCCAGCCATCGAGGAGTCATCGTTGAAATACCAGCCTGGATATGCTTTAGTTCTAACCCTGTCCCATGAAACTGGGCAGGGAACAGTGTCAGTTGGGCAGTTTGACTGGGGCGGTCTCCTCCCAAAGCGTAACGGAGGAGCCCAAAGGTACCCTCAGCCCGGTTGGCAATCGGGCGTCGAGCGTAAAGGTAGAAGGGTGCTTGACTGCGAGGCCGAC
>JBQCJB010000611.1:0-5261 GCA_051953155.1 Aureliella sp.
AGCGGTCTGCTGGATCGTTTTTTACACGGTCTGGAAACCGGCGAACCGGTCGATCGGCAACGGCTGTTGGCCGAAAACAGCGATATCCGCGAGCCGCTCGAAGCGTATTTTCGCAAGCTGAGCGAGCTGCACAATTTTGCCGCAGGCTTCTCGCCCCAATTGGCCGGCAGCGACGCGACGCAGGCCGATCGCCTTCCCGAGGAACTGCTCACTGGCGACCTGGACACCCGGTCCGACAGTCCCGCCGCGCGGCAGCTGGGGGATTTCGAACTGCTGCGCGTGATCGGCCGCGGCGGCATGGGCATTGTCTACGAAGCCCGGCAGTTGTCGCTCCGGCGGCGCGTCGCCCTCAAACTCCTGCCCCCCGTCTCGGTGCTGGACGCTCGTCAGATTACGCGTTTCAAGAACGAGGCGCAGGCAGCCGCCAGTCTTCAGCACCCCACCATCGTGCCAGTCTACGCCGTCGGCAACTATCGCGGCGCACACTATTACGCGATGCGGCTGATCGACGGCCATCCGCTCGACGCCATCATTGCCGCTCTGCGCCGGCAGCGCGACGCCACGGCGCAGCCGAGCAGCAACGGCAGCAGCATTGGTAGCCGCATTGGCACTCCGCGCGATGCAACTCGTGCGCTCGACGCCGCCGACACACGTCGCTCGGCTGCCGAATCGGGTGACGGCAGCCTAACGATGGACCGAGCCAGCGATGACTTGCCGGTGGCGGCCGGCTGGACGGTGCCCACCGACATGCGCCGCGTCCTGCAGCTCGGGATCGAAGCCGCCTCAGCCTTGGCCGCTGCTCATGAAGACGGCATCATCCATCGCGACATCAAACCTTCGAACCTGCTGATCGATGAAAGTGGCAAGTTGTGGGTCACCGACTTCGGCCTGGCCCGACGCGTCAACGATCATTCGCTGACCGTCAGCGGGGATGTGCTCGGAACGCTGCGCTACATGAGCCCCGAACAAGCGGCCGGCCAGACAGCGCTGGTCGACGCGCGCTCCGACATCTACTCGCTGGGGGTGACGCTATACGAATTGTTGGCCCTCGAGCCCGCCGTGGTCGGCGATAGCTCCCCTGCCCTGCTCCGAGCGATCGAACAGCAGACGCCCATCCCGCTGCGCCATCATCGACCCGACCTGCCGCGCGATCTGGCAACGGTGATCGAGCGGGCGATGGCTAAGGAACGCAACGATCGTTACCTGACGATCCAGCAGTTTGGCGAGGACCTGGCTCGGGTCCTCGAAGGGCGGCCAACTTTGGCCCAGCCACCGACACCGCTGGTCCGAGCGACCAAGTGGGCCGCTCGCCATCATCGGTTGGTCTCCGTCGCCGCGGCCTTCATCATCCTGGCCGCTATCGGTTTAGCGGTCAGCGCATCGATCATTGCCAGCCGCAATGCTGTCGCCGAACGGAACGCGCTGCGAGCCGAGAGACGTTCCCGCATTTTGTTTGAAACGCTCGAGAAGCTTTATTCGGAATCCTCGGAAGATTTGAAGAGTACTCCCGGCACCGAAATCGTGCGCCGCAAATTCCTGATCCAACTCGTGGCCGGTTACCGCAGCCTCCTCGAGGATTTTCAAGACGATCCCGCTGCGCGAGCCGACGTGGCGATCGCCGCTTTGCGCCTGGGCGTGCTCTACCGGGAACTGGGCGAGTTGAACGCGTCGGTCAACATGCTGAACGTCGCTCATCAAATGGCCGAGGCTCTCGTTGACGAGCATCCGCGCGATCTGGAATTTCATCGAGTGCTTGCGGTCACCTCCCACGAGATCGGCCGCGTCCGCGCGCTGACCGGCGACGTCGCCGGCGCGGAATCGGCGATGCGGACCGCGATCTCGGCGACCGAAGCCCAGTTCGCTGCGCACCAGGACAATCCACAGTTGCTGGCGGACCTGGCCAAATTCCGCAACCAGTTGGCTCTGTTGGTAGCCGACTCGGGCGATAAGGACCAACGGAAAATCGAAGCCCGCAGACTGCTGGAAAAGACCCGTGCCGACCTGGTCGAACATCGGTCGCAGTGGCCCGAATCGACAGAGCTGAAGACGCTTCTGGCGGTGACGTACAACAATCTTTGCAGCGTCATCAGCGAGGATCTCCCGGCCGCGGCCGCCGCCCTCTACGAACTCTCGCTGCAAGTGCAGCGCGAGGTACGCCAGGCCAGCGATCCTCCCTTGCCGCCCAGTTCCCAAATGGCGATCACCTACAGCAACCTCGGCAAGGTGCTCAGCCGCATAGGCGATACCGAACAAGCCTCGGCTGCGTTTGAACAGGCGATTACGATCCAGAGACAATTGCTCGCGATCGCTCCGGCCAATCCTGCTTACGCGAGCGAACTGAGCGTCAGCTTGAACAACCTGGGGCTGGCCGAAAGTCGCCTGCAACATTTCGAGCGGGCCCAACAAGCCTTCGATGAATCGCTCGCGCTTCTCGAACGTTTGCTCGAGCAGCAGCCAGAAGATGCTAGCTTGGCTCATAATTTGGGTGGCGTCACCAACAATCTGGCCAGAACCCTTCAGTCCTCGTCCTCGGATATGTCGGCCGTCGACGCCGCATACGAGCGCGCCGTGCAATACCAGCAACAGGCGCTCGATGCGGCCCCGAGCGTTGCTAGCTATCGCGAATACCTTGATAACCACTTGCGCAACTATTCGGTGTGGCTGCGGCGAACGCATCGGGACCAGCAGGGGCTTGAGACAGCATTGAAGCGGCGGGACCTGTGGACGCCCAGCGAACATCCCGAGCCGCTAGTCGCAGTGGCTCGGGACTTGGCCGAGGGCGCCGTCGAACTGTCCACCAGCGGCAAGAAGTCGGCGGTCGCCGAGCGTTACGCCGCAGCCGCTCTGGAGACACTCAGGCTAGTCCAAGAGGCTGGTCATGGAGTACAATCTCTGCTCGCTCAGGAACCGTTCTCGTCTCTGGCGAAGATAACTCGCTGACCCCGGGCTGACTTATCTATGAAAACGCGTCGTTCGAATGATCGCTTGGATGTCCTGCGCTCGATCGTCACTGGGTCGCTCGCTCGCCGGTCTCGACGACTGCGCGCTGCCGCGACGGCGCGACGGCCGGGCCTGGTCTGCGAACGCCTCGAACATCGCTGTTTGTTAGCCGGCATGCCGCTGCTGGAAAGCGACCAAGTCGCCCCGCTTGAAACGGCCGACGACCTGCCCGCGGCCATTGCACCACAACTAGCAAACGCTGCCGACTCGCGCCAGGCCGCTTCCACAGATCGCACATCCACCGACGATCGTGTTTCGGATGATATTCTGGATGACGGTGACCGTGACCGTGACGGTGGTGATGACCCAGTGGCGGTCGTCGACGACAAACCAGATAAGGCTGGCGACAAACCCGAAAAGGTCGACGACAAGTCAAAACAGGTCGACGAGTCAGAAAAGGTCGGCGACGTGTTGCAAGGCGATGGACCGTCGAGCAGCGCGCTCTTGGTCGATACATTCACTCCCGAACTGGAGCCCGAAGGTGAAGGCGAGCCCTCGCCGTCTCCGGGAGCCGGCGGAGTTCCCGCGCCGATCCCGGCGCCGAATCCATCGCAGCCCAGCTCGGGCAGCGGATCGTTCCCCTCCCCCGTCGTCACCCCTTCGACGCCCGTTTCCAGCGGTGGTAATTCCGGGATGGAGGACGATGGAGCTGCGGGTGGTTTGACCGGCGGCGGTGGCTCGAGCAGCAGCGGTGGCTCGACGAGCCCTGGATCTGTGGAAGGGTCCGGCAGCAGCGGTTCGGTCAGCAGCTCGCCCGGCACAGGCCTGTCGCTCGGTTCCGACGCCCAAGCACCCACCGCGTCGGCCAACGCATGGCAAAACAGTACGCGAAGCGACTTTAATAGCCTAGTCGATTCGGCGTCGCTGACCGGCAACAGCAAGCATGCCTCGGAGCGCAGCGATGCCCAGTCGTGTAACGTCGACGTCAAGAACCCGGTCGAATCGCTCGCGCTGGTCACGCGAACCGTTGCGAGAAACCATACCACCACGCTGACCGCGACCACTGGAGGTCGCCGGTCCGGTCTGTTGAGTGACTTGCGGGCGATCATTGCGGGTTTCGGCGATGAAACCCACAGCGCAGATGTTGCCGTTCGGCGTAACGAGCGAGAGCGCGACGCTTCTGCGGCGGACGCCCAACACGGCGTCGACGAGTCGTCATCGGCCGACGCTATCGCTGCGGCGTTGGCGATGTCTCCCACGGGCGATCGCGAGCTGGTTGAAATCACCGCAGACCAGCGGCCCTCCGGCTCGCAGCATGAGGCGCGCCACGGTTCGTCGCCGATTATCTCGAGCACCGGCCATCGCGCGATGGTCGCGGCCACTGTCGGGCTGTACCGAGAATTTGACTTGGCCGTGGAGGGCGCTGAACCCAACAACGCGGCTGCCATTCCGGCTGCGTCGCAAAGTGGTATGGCCGAGGTAGATTGGTCGGCTGCCGATTGGCTGCCCAGCTCTGGTCCAGCGGATGTTCCGCTGTCCAGTCGCTCGACCGATGATGCCTCGGCCGGCGAATCCGCCGGAGCCGCCAATGCGCCGCTGCACCAAGCTTTGCTGCCGATCAGTTTCCTGATCGTCGGTGGCTTGCTGATCACCAGCCGCCATCGGTTTGTGCAAATGCATCAGTGACCTGCCGGCCGCTCAGGCACCGAATCGATGTGGTAATTGTGGCACTGCAAGCAGCTGTCGTTGGCGCCACCCGGACGATGGCAAGCCACGCACTGCGCCAGCCGCATCGTTTCGAATTCCGGGCCGTGCGCCGGTACGCTCTCCGGATTGCGCAGGGCGACTAAACGCTCGAGCGACGTTAGCGGCGCTGCGGGCTGCGACTGGGTCGCCGAGGTCGCCGGCACCACGTGGCAGTAGCGGCAATCGTTGATCGCCGGCAGCGACAGGTGGGGCCCGTGATCGAACTTGGTGAACTCTTTTCGCTCTCCGCTGGCCGCCACGATCTTCCAGGCATCTGCCAGCGACCACATCAGCTCACTTGATCCGGTGGATGTGTCTGGCAAGCGGTGGCATTCGAGGCAGCCACCCGGAATTTGGTTTGCTGAAGCTTGTGCACCGTCCGAGCCGCTCGCGTTCGGCTCGATGATCTTCCACCATAGATTCCAGGCAGCGAGCGTCGGATCGGCGTGACCTGTCGGCATATAACGCACGGCCAGCGTCTGGTCGTCGACATACCAGCCACCGGCCGATACATGCACCGCGCCTTTCAGCGGCGAGGCTTTTTTCGACGGGGCTTCTTGCGAACTCTCCGCCGT
>JBQCJB010000612.1:0-7645 GCA_051953155.1 Aureliella sp.
GCTTTTCCGATCGCTCGACAGTTCGCGGGCAGCCTCCAGCGTTCGCGGGCGGAGGTTGTCCGACGGTACGACGTAAGTGCCGGCGGCGCGAATCGTCTCCTCGAGACTGTTCCAATGCGATTCCCACCGCTCGCTGGTATAGCCCGCCTTACTCATGGTGCACCTCCACTTCGCCATGGCGGAGCTGTGCAGACAGCTTTTCCAGGGCATAGCGGTAGCGGCTGGCGGCTGTCGCCGGCGGCACGCCGAGCACTTCAGCGATTTGCGCGAACGTCAGCTCTTCCCAGATCTTCAGCACCACGACTTCGCTCTGTTCGGGCGGCAACTTGCGCAGGGCTTGCCAGACGGCGCGGAACGATTCCTCTTGCTCGAGCTGGTCCACCATTCGCCGCGTCAGCAAATCGGTGATGTTCTCGAGCAAACTCCAACGTCGCCGCCGGCGAAGAATCACCAGGGCTTCGTTGCGAACCATCCTCAGCAGATATGCCCAGGGGCAATCCGCGCGGTTGAGCAGGTGGCAATCGCCGACCACGCGCACCAATGCGGCCTGAACGGCGTCCTCGGCATCGTGCTGGTTGCGGGTGATGGCGACGGCGAAACGCACCAGCCGCTGCGCAGTCAGGTCGTACAGCCCGGCGAGAGCCGACGCGCCGCTCTCGGCGACACGCTCGACGTAAACGCGGACCCGTTCGGAATAGGTGGCGGAATCGCTCATGATGCCCTCAGGATGCGCCCGCGGCCTCGATTTGTCTAACGGCAGAGAAAAATTTTTTTGGGCTCGATGCCGCCGGCGGCGCCCGTGCGGATGCGTTCGGGTTTCGCAATGCGAGATTTTTGATGCGTCATGGGAGAGCGTTCGCGCAGTGCGCTGACAGCCGAGACGGCTGTCCTACTGGGAGACGGCTGTCCTACTGGGGGTCAGGTCGCGCCGCGCATCAGTTTGGGCCAGCTGATTTGACTCCAGCCCCATTTGATTAGCTCGCCGCTGAGCAATTGTTCGGTCCAAGTCTTGCGATCGACGGCAAAGTTCGTCCAGACCGCTTCCAGGTAGGGTGCACTGGCGCGCGACAGCGTTGGAATCAAGCCGTCGCGCTCGATGGCCCTGAGCCCCTCCCAGTAATGCTGGACGATATGCTCGTTGAACAAATTGCCAGCCACCTCCAACCCGACGATCGTTCCCTTGCCCATGGCCTGGATGTTGCCCAGGGCGACCAGCGAGATCGTGGCCGATACGTCCCAGATCGAGGCGTTCTGTTCCTTAGCCGCCATGTCGATCTGCCGCCACAGTTGGTCGATCTCCGCCGCGGGCAACAGTTTCATCGGATCGACCTGGGCAATCGCCGCTCGCGTCTCTTCGATCGTGTGCCGAAGCCCATCGATCGAGATCGGCGGCTTGTCGAACACGCCGGCCGCGCTAGCTGACGCTTTCTCGAGGGCTTCGAGCAAATCGCCCGCATTGTCGATCGTCGTCTGCTCGTCGATGATGTGCTGCGATTTGAGCCGCTCGCTCAACTGCTGCAAATAGTGCCGCGAGCCGTAGGCCACATCGCTGAAAATGGCCAAGACAGTCAGCGGCGACAAGTGGAACGTCGCCAGGGCGCTCATATCGAGCAGGTTGCCCACGGTCTTCCGCGCGAGAAAGGCTTGGTTCTGGGCTGCCAGCTCTTCCTCGCTCAACTCGCTACCAGCGGTGGCCGGAGTGGCCGACCACATTCTCCGCACGCCGCCGATGTCGTTGCAGACAAAGTCGAGCATCTGCTGGATGAAGATCGAATAGGAACGCGAATTTCGAAAGGCCGACGGCAGCAGCCAGTTAGCCGACTCGCGCACCAACCCGCCCGCGATCGCGCCGGCGCTGCGCAGCGTGCGCTCCGGCAGGCTGGCCGAGTATTGAAACAAGCGCAAGAGATGGCCGGTCGCTTCGACGACGGTCGCCTTGTCCATATCGATCGAATCGTGCAGCTGCGCCGCGTCGGCATCGGCTGGCAGGTTCTCCTCAAGCGGCTCGGGCGGCGGAGGAATTGCAGCCGTAGTGTCCGATTTCTTGCCGCTCTTTTTCTTCATGTCGACCAAGCTTCACAAAAAGGAACCGCCGGCGTGAAAACCAGACCTTACCAGGATACCACTTCGCCGGGCAGTCTTTAGAGCAGATAGCTGAAGCTGGCTTGAAAGACTTCTTCGCCAGCCTTGCCGGCAGAGCGTTCCGAGTCATTTTCCGCTGGCGCGGTCGACTCCGTTTTCGAATCCGTGACGAATTTGCCCAGCAAGAGCAAGTGCTGTCCGCTATTGAGCAGCGGCATCACTTGCTTGGGAATCTCGATCCTCGGCACGTCCAGTGGCACCAGCGTCGGATCGGAGACGCGGATCTGCCAGCGGTCGCCCTCTTCGGCGACCTCGCCGACCGTACATACCAGCGCCCAGCCATTCTTCGAGCGCGGCAGAGCTCCGTTGAGCTGCGCTTTGGCCGCATTGTGCAGCACTTCGACGAGATCGGGTTGCCGCTTGATCGCCCGGCAAATGTCTTGAGCCCGCTCCTCCATGCGCCCGGCGACCAGACTGTCGGAGGACATATCCAACTGCACGCCCAGATTGCAAAGATCGTCGAACAGGTCGATGGCCGCCTGCCGCTTGACGCTGGCCTGGGCTACCGCAACCGATTTCCAGTCATCGACGCGCTTCTTTGTGCGGTTGAGCAGCGCGAACATGCCTGCCGGCGACAACTTCTGAACGCCCGCAGTCTGAGCATCTGCATTCTGAGCGTCTGAGCTTTGCGTTTCCGCAGTGCGGCTTGCCTCGTTCGCGCCGGGCTCTACTGGGACGGGTTGCTCCTGCTCGGGAGTGACGGACGCATTGGGAGCGGCGGACGCGTCCTCAGCCACTGACGGTTCGGCGCTGCTCTCAGAAGGATTGCTTTTTCCGTCGGTCGTCGCGCCCTCGCTGCTGCTGCTGCTGTCATCGACCGGCAGCACGTCGTCAAAGTTGCGAAAGCCGCTCTCGCCGCGGCGCGGTCGCGGTCGCGAGCTCGGCGACGGACTGGCTGGCGGCAAGTCGCTGGCGTTGCCGTGAAATTGCTTGGGCACGAGCCATGGCAGGTATTGAGCAACGGCAGGTCCCGCGCCGGCGACGTCTTTGCCGAGCACGTACCAGATCAGCAAGAGCGAGACGGGTATCGCCGCAGCTCCGCCCAAGACGACTTGCAATGTCGACCAGATCCCCGATCGATTGCCACGCCGGAGGCGCTGGTACTCGTCGTGGCTGATCGGTTTGAATTTCGACCAGTCGACCTTGGCTTGACCGTTTTCACTGCCCGCCAGATCGATACCGGCCGAAGTCGCGGCGGCTGACTCATCGATCGCTTCTTCTGCCAGGACGAGTTCGTCGTCGGAGCCGTCCAGATCGAGACCTCTGGCTGGCTCGTCGACCAAATGCTCCTCTTCCAGCGCGTCGAGATCGCGACTGGAACCGACGTCGAACTCCGTCTCCGGCATATCTGCCGCTCGAGTCTCGCTTGCCGCTGATGTTTCGAAGTTCGACGGCGGATGCGCAGCGTGCCTCGGCGCCCGGTGCGTGCCGGCTGGGTCTTCGAGGATTTGCCAGGGAGCGTATAGCGCGTCGAGCAGTTCGCCGATGCGAAACTGGTTGCCGCAGTTAGGGCATTTCAGCAGCGCGGACTCGGATACTTCGTCGCGGACGGAGAATGTGCGCTGGCACTGGGGGCAGGGAAGTAGTTGGAACACGAGCGGCACTCCGCGGCAGACGAGGATCGGCAGGATCAGGCAGTCGCGTCGCGGCGCCCGCCACCGTCCCCAATTTTAGACCATGCTATAGGCCACTTCGAGTTTTTCGCGGAGATAAGCGACCAGCGGCGCGGCCGAAATCGGCTGGCCGGTCGTACGCTGGATCAATTGGTCCGGCGGCAAGCAACGTCCGTGGCAGTGAATTTTGTCGCGCAGCCATTGCAGCAGGCCTGAAAATTCACCTCTTTCCAGCAGGCTGTCGACGTTCCCTAGATCGCGCCGCGCGGCCTCCATTAACTGGGCAGCGTACAGATTCCCGAGCGTGTAAGTCGGAAAATACCCCAGCAAGCCCGCGCTCCAGTGCACATCTTGCAAAATGCCATCGCGATCATCGTGAGGCCTGATCCCGAGATAACGCTCGTAGCGGTCGTTCCAGGCTTGGGGGGCGTCGTCGACCTGCAGTTGCCCGTCGATCAGTTCCTGTTCGAGTTCGAATCGAATAAGGATGTGCAGGTTGTAGGTCACCTCGTCCGCCTCGACGCGAACCAGCGACGGTTCGACTCGATTGGCGTCGCGAAACAGATGTTCGGCGTCGAGTGCATCCCAGGTGTTACCGAAGCGCTGTTTCAATTGTGGAAAACACCACCGCCAGAACGGTGCGCTGCGGCCCACGAAATTCTCCCAGAGACGCGACTGCGATTCGTGGACGCCCAGACTCGCGGCCACTCCTGGCGGCAATCCGAACCAATCGACCGGCAGTCCCTGTTCGTACAAACCGTGCCCCGCTTCGTGCAACGTGCTGTAAAACCCGCTGGGAAAATTGTTGACATCGTAGCGGGTCAGGATGCGGCAATCGTTGGGACCGAGCGTCGTGCAAAACGGATGCGCCGTTTCGTCCAGCCGGCCACGCTCGAAGTCATAGCCGATTTGCTGGGCGATCCAGCGGCTGGCCTGCCGCTGTTGGTCGAGCGGAATCGCGTGCTGCCAACTCGATCCGGTCGGCTTGTGCACGGAATCTTGAAGATCGGCCAGCAACTTTACCAACTGGTCGCGCAGCTCGGCGAAGGTCTTGGCGATCGTAGCCGCTTTGGCTCCCTCTTCGTATTGATCGAGCAGAGCGTCGTAGAGCTGGCCATCGTCGGCCAGTAACTGAGCTTCCTGGCGACGCAGGTTGATGATCTCCGCCAGATGCGGGCGGAAATCGGACCAGCGGTCGGCAGTCCGCGCCGCGACCCAAGCCTGCTGGCCCAGCGTGGTCGCGCGAGCCAGGGCTTCGACCAGCTGCTGCGGCAAGCGAATCTGGCGGCGATAGTCGCGCAGCCAGTGGGCGATCGAGGCTCCTTCGGGCGTTTCTCGATTGCTGGCCAAGGGCGAAACGGCCAGCTGCTCGAGCCAATCGCCCAGCTCCTTGGACGTGCGCCGTTGATGGATCAAGCCGCTGAGAAACGTGACCTGCTCGGCGCGGTACGCCGACCCGCCGCTGGGCAGGTAGGTGTGGTCATCCCATTCCAGCAGCGCGCTGGTCGATTCCAGTTTCGCCGTGTCGCGCATGGTTTCCGCCACGCGTCGGAAAATGGCTTCGGGCTCTGCCATGGTCGCTCGCCTCCAATCCGATGGATTCCTGGTGTCAATGGATGCCCAGTGTAGGCGCATCGCCACCAGTTGGTAGCCCACCTGCTTGTGAGTTAAACTCAACAGCCTCTCCCGCCATCGTCATTTCTCCCCAACGCTCGGAGCTCCTTGATGTCCTGCTCAATCCCGTTCCAACCAGCGGCAGCGGCCCTCGGCCGAGCATCGCTGGTCCAGTCGCTCCGTCACTGCCGACGCTTGGCCAATAGACTGCTTCCAGCCCTGTGCGCCGGCCTGCTGCTATCGGCTACGGCCAGCCTGCTCCCCGCGCAAGGCAAATCCGACCAACCGCAGCAGCCGCCGGCGCCGGAAGGCTATACCGATACTCCGCAGATCCCCGGTCAAACATGGCGAGTGCACGACAAGTTTCGGCCGCGGCCGCCCGTCGTCCAGCCAGCCGAGAAACCGGGCGATCCACCGAGCGACGCAGTCGTGTTGTTCGACGGCCAATCGCTCGACGCCTGGCAGTCGGCCGGCAAACGGGGAGAAGATGGACAGCCCAGACCGGCCGAGTGGAAGATCGAACAAGGAACGATGATCGCCGCCGCCGGCAGTGGTTCGATCGAAACCCGCGAGCCATTCGGCGACTGCCAATTGCACATCGAATGGTCGGCGCCCAGCGACATCAAAGGCAAGAGCCAAGGGCGAGGCAATTCGGGCGTCATCCTGATGGGACGTTACGAGATTCAAGTGCTCGACTCCTTCCAAAACGATACGTATCCCGACGGGCAAGCGGCCGCGATCTACGGTCAGTACCCGCCGCAGGTCAACGCCATGCGGCAGCCCGGCCAGTGGAACGTTTACGACATCGTTTTCGAAGCCCCTCGATTCGAAGGGGATCAACTCGTCCGACCCGCCAAGGCGACCGTGTTCCATAACGGAATACTGGTGCAGCACGCTCGCGAACTGACCGGCCCGATGGCCCATCAAAAGGTCGCAAAGTACCAGCCGCATCCACCGCAAGGTCGACTGATGCTCCAGGACCACGGCAACCCGGTCCGCTTCCGCAACATCTGGATTCGACCGCTGCGCACCGAGTCAACACCCTGGCTGTCGATCCACGGCAGTGGCGATGGCCAATTGGCCGGCTCGGGCAAACAAGTCGTGCTGATCGCCGGCGATGAGGAATACCGTTCCGAAGAAGCGCTGCCACAGCTGGCCAAGATTCTGGCCAAGCATCACGGTTTTGACACAACCGTCCTCTTTTCCACCAATCCCGAAACCGGCTTGATCGATCCAAACTGCCAGACAAACATTCCGGGACTGCATCTGCTCAAGGATGCGGATCTGGTCATCATCGCCACGCGTTTTCGCGAGCTGCCCGACTGGCAAATGCAATACATCGCCGACTACTTTGAAAGCGGCAAGCCAGTCATCGGACTGCGCACCGGTACGCACGCCTTCGCCTACAGCCGGCACAAGGACAGCAAGTTCGCCGACTGGAGCTACAACAGTTCCAAATGGCCCGGCGGATTCGGCCAACAGGTGCTGGGCGAGACGTGGGTGAACCATCACGGCAAGCACGGTTCGCAGAGCACGCGAGGCGTGATTCATCCAGGTGCCGAATCGCATCCGATCCTTCGCGGCGTCAAGGATGTGTGGGGCCCGACCGATGTCTATGGCGTGACCCATCTCGCAGGCGATGCCAAGGTGTTGCTCGACGGCCAAGTGCTCAAGGGTATGAAACCCGAAGATGAACCCGTCGAGGGTGCCGTCAACGACCCGATGATGCCGCTGGCCTGGGTCAAGCCATACCAGGTTCCCGGCGGCAAGAGCGGCCAGGCGTTTTGCACGACCATGGGCGCTGCCACCGATCTGCCCTGCGAGGACTTGCGGCGCATGATCGTCAACGCGGCTTATTACCTGACCGGCCTGGAAGACAAGATTCCAGAGAAGGCCGACGTCGCCATCGTTGGCCGCTTCGAACCGACCATGTTCGGTTTCCGCCGCGAACCCGATTTTTGGCCCAAGCAAAAACTAACCCCGGAGTCATTCGCCGATTAGGTTTTGGCTAAACGCGGTCCCGCTTTCGCGACGAGAAGTTTAAACCGGTCTCCCCCTCGCCCCGCTTCGGGGAGAGGGGGTTGGGGGGTGAGGGGTCGCACCACCAGAGAGCTCCGAGCCGAGCACAAATTGCGCTTCGTGGAAGGCGTGTGCGCTGCCCTGACAGCCCAGAGGGCTGTCCTACTTGGCTCAGCTTCGTGGACGGCGTGTGCGTTTGCGCTTGACAGCCGGGACGGCTGTCCTACTTGAAACACCACGCCTATACTGTCACCACA
>JBQCJB010000613.1:0-4414 GCA_051953155.1 Aureliella sp.
TCGCGAAGATATCCCGGAACTGGTCGCATTCTTTTTGAATTACTACAGCGAAGCCAACGATCGCTACGTCGTCCATATTCAAAAACAGGCCCTCGACGCCTTGCAGAGCTACCACTGGCCGGGCAATGTTCGCGAGCTGCAGAACTATGTCGAACGAGCTGTCGTCATGGCCGAAGGAGACGAACTGTCGGTCGACCTGCTGCCGCCGGCGGTCACGGGCAGCCAGGTTCCCGGCAAGCCGCTAGAGGTCGGCGGGCTCGACTTCAATGCGTTGACGCGCGTGGTCGTCGAGCGCGGTATCGGCTCGGCCAAAGAGGACGCGACCGACCTGCACAAGCTGGTGGTCGATCGCGTCGAGAAGGAGTTGATCGCGCAGGTGCTGACCGGCTGCAACTTCGTTCAGACCAAAGCCGCGGCGCGACTGGGTATCAATCGCAATACGCTGCACAAGAAACTGAAGGACTACGATCTGGAGAACCTCGGCGCCGGCAGCGAAGGGGCCGAGCCGCTCTGAGAGTGGCCAGTCTCTAGGGAGAAATGGCCGGCGCAGACTGCGCCAAACAATGCGCCAAGCCTCGTTGCCAAGGGAACTGCTAGCAAAAATGAAAAGAGCCCGCTCGGGGTGGCTCATCCCGAGCAGGCCCTCTCCGGCCGTGAAAGCGAGCCTAGGCTGATTCAGCCGTAATTGCTGCCATACTGCGGCAGCTGCGCTACTAAGATCACGGGGTCATCCCTGAGATCAGGAGAGAGGCAAATCTCTCGTTTCGCTCTCGGGGAACCAACAAAGCACCAGTAACTTTGTTGACTCACTTACCATGCACGCCCCGTGCCAAAGCCAAAATCGCCCCTGAAAAGACCTCTTCATGCACCATCCACGGGCTCGCCGGTAGGTCGCGTGGGAGGGTTGGGGTGTCTGGGGTGTGGCTTGGGGTCTTTGGGTGGACTTTGCTGGGCTGCTTGAGCTTCGGCGGTCGTCGCTCGCCGATGGAAAAAACTTCCGTCGCAGGGAAGAAACTACACGGGTGCAGACTCCGCTGCGCCCAGTCGTGAAGGCGGCTCGTTACTGGGCGGTGGCTTCGTAGAGGGGCAGATGCCGGTAATGGACTTCCAAGGACAACAGATTCAAGGTCGTCACATATAGCCGCCCACCGTACCGCGACCACAGGTCGGCCGTCGGCAAGTAAGGATCCCAGCTCCCTTCCAGCGGGCCGCTAGTGATTTGGGAATCGAGCAGCAGCGGACGCAGCTGATCGTTCCACCGCTTCCACCGCTCGCCCCCCATGTGAAACAGCACCTGCGTCGCGTAGTACCAGTAATAAGTATCGCGGCGCGTCAAGGCTGGCGTACCGACGTTCGGTGGGTAGCTGAGCAGATAATCGGCCCCGGCTTGCATCTCGGGCAGTTCGCGCCGCCATCCCAAATACAGCCGCATCAGCAGTCCGACGCTTGTCATCACATGGGTCGGCTGAAGACCATGCCGCTGTTCCGGCGTATCGGCCGCGTAAGGGTTATAGCGGAACAAGTGTGGCTGCGCCGCCGAAGCCTGGCTGGCTTGCAGATAGCCCGCCATGCGTTCGAAGGTCACCCGCGGTACGTCCAGGCGAGCCAACTGCGCGCTTTTGAGGGCCATCATGAACCAGCCAGTCACGCTGGTGTCGGAGCCGACGCCGGGCCGATAACGCCATCCGCCGCGCTGTTTCTCTTGGCTGTCGACCATGAAGTTCACCGCAGCCTGCGCCGCTGGGCGAAGTTCCGGATCCTGCGTCATTCCATAAGCCTCGCATAGCGCCAGGGCGGCGATACCGTGGCTGTACAGCCAGGCGTTCTGATCCGAGGCCGGATCTTGCGGTATGTACAAATCACCCGTCGGACGCTGATTGCGGATCAAGAACTTCAGAGCCTTGTCATTGACGCTGGCGTACTTGTATTGTTTGTGCGTGTAGCCCGCGCCTTGAAACGCCAGCAAGCACAGTCCGGTCGCGGCGGTATCGCTGCGGATCAGCACGTCCTTGTCGAGATCCTGCAAGCGCCAGCTTCCATCGGGTCGCTGATGCCGAGCCAGAAACTGGAGCCCGCGTTCGATGGCTTGTTCGGTCTGCGGCCCGGTCGGTCCTTCGTCGCCGCCGGCTTCCTCTTTCAGCCGCTCGATGCGCTGTTGGAAAGCGGGCGTCGGCACCGGTCCGGCGACTCCACCGGACAGCGGTCCGCCGACGTCGTCACGCGAAAAACGTTCGATGTCGAGCGAGGGAAAGTCCAAGGTCGGTACCGAGGGCGAACTGCGAGCGATCAATGGACCTTGTCCCGGTTCGAGCGACAATCCTCCCAGGCCTGTCGGGGCGTCGATGTCCAAACGCAGTTGGCCTCCCGGAGCTCCGGTCCGAGGGCGACGGCGGCTGCTGCCCGCCTGAGTGCTCGGTCCGAGTCCCGAGCCGTTCCCGGCGGCGATACCCGCACCATCTTCAACCGTTTCCGGTACCTCGATGCGACCTGCGCCCGCGGGTGCCGAGCCACCGCCTAGTTCGCCGCGCGGCAGCCCGACGTTGCCGAAGTCGAGACCCGCACCGCCCGGCTGGCCCTCGGGTCGTCCCGGCGTCGGCTGCCCGTCGGCCCGCGCGACGTTGCCTAGCGGTCTGGCGGAAGCGGCACCAGGCGCGGGCGTCGGTTCCAGCGGATTGAGGAGACTCGCGCTGCCGCGCGTCTCGCTCGACCAGCGGTTGCCGGCGGCGGTCGACGAAGGGCTCAGATCGGCTGGGCGCGGAGTGGCAGATTGCGGGATACCGCCGATGTCGGGAACCGGTACGTTGCCGACGACCGCGGCCGATGGCGAATCGGCTTCTAAGAGATCCGCGCGGTCGCGCAGCGGGGTGGCGTCGGCTGCGGCCAGGCTCGGCTGGAAAGACTCGCGAGCGATCGTGCCGGGCAGCCCCAGCGGCGGCGGTGGTGCTGCATCGGGCGACGACGGCTCGGCCAGTGCCCGGGCTGCCAACGGCAAGTTCGAATCGCCTCGTCGCGAGCGGCTGGAATTGGTGTCCGCGGCGGATAGCTCTGGTGGGCTCGCGTCCATCGCGGGGACGTCGATCGATTCAGCATCGGTGCGAGCGGGAGTCGGTCTGCTCAGTTCGGCTCGGCTGAGCGCGGCAGGGGCCTCGACTTTGATGGCCATCGCTTCGGCGGGCTGTTGACGTTCGATCAAATGCGGTTCGAGGGTCGGCGTGGTTCGCGGATCGGGGCTGACGATTTGCGTCTGTTCGCTGCGAGCCAACTGCAGCGGCTTTTGATCGGACAGATCCGTTTGCGTGGCCTCGTGCTCGGTCGGCACGTACCGCAAATAGTCGGGACGCTTCGCGCCGACAGCGGAGCTGGCCGCTACGTTGAAGTACTTCGGCGGCACTCGCTGCCGCTCAAGCATTTCCCGCTTTTCCTGTGCGAGCGAATCGAAGAAGGCGGGCCACATGCGGGTGACGATGACGACGTCCAGCGCGCACACCAGCAGCACCAGATGCACCATCACGCTGAGCAGAAAGGCAACTTGCGCGGAACGCTCGACGACGCGGCTGACCACTTGCCGAAGCAGCAACGACAGCGACACGAGCATCAATGGGGTGACGAGCGTGTAAGTCCAAGGGTTAAAGAGCGGCCGCGGGTCGTCGGGTTTGAGGAAGCGGAAGGCGATCCACAAGATGGCCGCGCCGAGGCATGCCAGAGCGACGTTGGTCGGCCAGGCCGCTTCGTGAGCGGGGCGAGCCGGTTCCAAGCCGATCATCTCCGACAGGCGTCGCCCCTGGCTCATTAAGATTCATCCTCCGCGATCGAGAGCGAGTAACCCGCTTTGCATCGCTGGCAAATATCCATGGCCGTCACGGGGACTTGGAGTTCGACGCGGCGGTGAGCGCGGATGACGACCGCGGTGTTGGTCGGGTTGTCGGCCATCGCCTGCCGGACAGTGCGTTCCAGTCCGTCGGCGTCCAGTTGCTGGCCGCCGACGAAGTAATGGCCCGCTTCGTCGATGTTGATGATCAATTCGCTCGGCTCGCTGACCATCGGCTGGGCGCTGGCCGCCGAGGGGAGCGGGACTTCCATTTCACGCTCGGCCTGGTCCAATCGCGAAGCGACTAAAAAGAAGATCAGCAGCAGAAAGATGACGTCGAGTAACGGGGTCAGGTTGATGACCCAAAATGCGCGGCCCGAATTGAGTTTGACAGCCATCGTTAGCGACCGCGGGTTGGTTGTGGAATCGGCGGGCTGGTCGGACCGCGCGGTGTTTCCCGCATGCGCGCAGCGGCGCCTGGCAGGCCGTCGTTATCCGACGCCGCTGCCCCGTGGGCCACGCCGTGGCCGGGGGCGTGACCGCCAGGCTGCCCAGGCAGCGGCGCCTGAGTCTGCGGTGCCAGCGACTGCGGTGGCGCTAGTTCGG
>JBQCJB010000614.1:0-11868 GCA_051953155.1 Aureliella sp.
GCAAGCCGCCATCTGCTTGGCCCTGGTCGGCTTTGCGACCGACTTGGGAATCGGTGCGACCTGGGCTTATGGTCAGGATGTCGGTGGCCGCTATGTCGGTGCCGTGGTCGGTTGGGGAAACATGTGGGGCAATCTGGGCGCGGCTCTTTCGCCGATCGTTTTTGGTCTGATCTCGGACGCCTTTGCCAACGACTTGCCGCGCGGCTGGCGATTCGCGTTTTTGTTCTGCGCCGCCATACAGGCGCTGGCGGCTGTGGCTGCAATCGGCGTGTCGGCTCATCGCTCGCTCGACCAGGAAGACGAACCGACGGCCGAAGCTGTCGGGATGGCGCGCGGCGAGTCCTGAACGACGGCAGACACACTTTCAAGCGCGGTGGTGTTCCGGCATCCGCGGTGTTCCGGCATAATGACGCACAGCGTCGGAACAATGGAACGGCACACCGCCTGGGATCGGACCGAAAGCATGAGCAACAACGAGTTTGGCGAAAACTCCCCCAACCCTTATCAAGCGGCGTCGCCGACGTTTTCTCTTCCCAGTGGCACCAAGCCCGCGGCGATTACGGTCTTCGGTATCCTGAACATCGTCTTCGGGATCATGGGCCTATGCGGCGTGCTGGGTTTCGCCATCCAGACGATGGTCCTCGAAAACCAAGGCCAGATCGACAACCCGATTCTGGAGATGACCAATACGCCGATCTATTTCGGTTTTACGGTCGTGCAAACGGGGCTCGGGTTTCTGGCATCGATCATCCTGCTGACCAGCGGCATCGGTTTGCTCAATGGCAAACCGTATGGTCGCACACTGGCGATCATCTGGGCGATTTTTCAATTGATCGCGTCAGTGGTCGGCATCGTGTTCACGGCGATCTTTCTGATGATGCCGCTAATGGAGCGGGCCGAGACGATGGCCGACGGTCCTGAGAAGATGGGGCTTATCTTCGGCGGTATCGGAGCCACCGCCGGTGGCCTGTGCGGCATGATCTACCCGATCGTGCTGCTGATTTTCATGATGCGCGCGAGCGTGGTCAATTTCATGCGCTCGCAGCGGCTCGGGTAGACTCGGGTATCGGGCAGTTCGCCAGTGCGGGTTAGGTAGCGGTTTGTGGTACTGCTGCCCCTCACCCCCCAGCCCCCTCTCCCCGAAGCGGGGCGAGGGGGAGACTGTCTTGATTTTTCACCCCCGTCCCCTCTCTTCGAAGCGGGGTGTTCGCTTTAGATTCAGGCCGATGATGAAGGCGATCAAGGCCAGCGCGCCGGCGAAGAACAAGGTGTCACCCGGAACGCGCATCCACCGCAGGAACTGCATCAGATCGGTCTGCATGAACTCGCTGCTCCGCGCGTACCAGTAGCCGTGTTCGACCGAGGCCAGCGTCTGCATCAGACCTACCGGCAAGAGGCTCAGCACGCACATCGCCATCAGGCCGCCGTTGAGCGCCCAGAACGAGAAGGCCAGCAGTTTTTCGTTCCACTCCAGCTGCGGCATCAGCACCCGCAGACAAACCAGCATCAGACCGATACCCAGCATGCCATACACGCCAAACAGTGCCGCGTGGCCGTGCAGCGGCGTCGTGTTCAAGCCTTGCATGTAGTACAGCGCGATCGGCGGATTGATCATGAAACCAAACAGGCCCGCACCGACCATATTCCAAAACGCCACGGCGACGAAGAAGTAAATCGGCCAGCGATAGCGCCTGACCCACACCGTCGTCCGCGAGCGGCGAAGATCTTCCGTGGCATCGAAACCAATCAGCACCAGCGGCACGACTTCCAAAGCGCTGAAGACCGAGCCCCAAGCCAGCGTCAGCGTCGGCGTGCCCGAAAAGTACAGGTGGTGGCACGTTCCAATGATCCCGCCCGAGAGAAAGACCGTCGCCGAAAGAAGCGCGGCCGATGCAGCCAGGCCGGGCTGGATCAAGCCCAGTCGCATAAAGATGAAGGCGATCACCGTGGTGGCGAAAACTTCAAAAAAGCCTTCGACCCACAAGTGCACCACCCACCACCGCCAGTACTCGATCATCGATAGGTGCGTGTGCTGGCCCCAGGTCAGACCGGCTCCGTAGAAAAGGGCGATGGCCGCCGAAGCGACGGCCAGCAGCGTCACCAGCTGTCGCTGATCCCCGTCGCGGCGCAAGGCGGGCAACAGCGCTCGGACCATCAAGAACAGCCACAGCAGCAGTCCGACTGTCAGCGCCAGTTGCCAGGCTCGGCCCAGATCGACGTATTCGTAGCCTTGGTGCCCGAAATAGAACGAGACCGCGTCGGACAGCTTGTTCTGAACGCTCAACCACTCGCCGGCCAGCGAGCCGACGACGACCAGCAGCAGCGCGCCGAACAGGACGTTGACGCCCAGCCGCTGACCTTTGGGTTCATGCTCGCTGACCAGCGGCCCGATGAACAGCCCGGCCGCCAGCCATGCCGTCGCGATCCAGAACAAACCCAGTTGCACGTGCCAAGTGCGGGCGACGCTGTAGGGCAGCCATTTCGAAAGCGGGAAGCCATAGAAGGCGTCCCCCTCGACTCCATAGTGGGCTGTCACGACGCCCAGCGTCATCTGCGCCAGGATCAGCGCGGAGACGACCCAGAAGTATTTTAAAGTGGCACGCTGCGATGGCGTTGCGCTCCAACGGGCCAGCGGATCCGACTCCGGCAACGTCGTTTCCGGCTCTTCTCGACGCTCGGAAGCATACCACCAGGCCATGGCCGAGATCCCGGCCAGCAACATGATGATGCTCACGCCGGTCCAGACGATGTTTTCTCCCGTCGGACGATTGCCGACCAGCGGCTCGTACGGCCAATTGTTCGTGTAGCTGATCGTATCGTCGGGGCGGTTGGTAACCGACGACCACGAGGTCCAAAAGAAAAACGCCGCCAACTGGTGCAAACGGCGACTATCGGTGACGGCCTGAGCCGGGATCGCGTACTCGGTCTTGCCCTGAGAAAATACTTCGGCGTAATGCGCTGCGTTGGAATCAAAGGCGGCTGCCCGCACCGGATCGACGGTGACCGTGCCGGTGGAGGCATCGTAATTGTTAGTGCGTAGCAGCTTCGTCAGCCTCGCGGTCAACTGAGCCTGCCGCTCCTCGTCCAGTTCTTCGAAGGCCGCATTGTTTTCTTCTTGCGCCCAGCGGTCGAGAATGAAAACCGCTTCGCGATGCAGCCAATCGGCCGTCCAGTCCGGAGCCACGTAACTGCCATGGCCCCAGACCGATCCAACTTCCATCCCGCCGAGCGACTGCCAGACATTTTGGCCGGCCGAGATTTCTCCCTGGTCGATCACCGTTCGGCCTTCCGAGGTGACGACTTTGCTGATCAGCGGCGGCGCTTCCTGGTATATCCGCACACCGATCCAACTCAGGACGAAGAACGAAGCGATCATGACGACCGCAAAGCCTAGCCACAGTTTCCTCATCACCGGATCCTCATGTCAAAGTAGTCGCGTCGAACCGGAAACGGGCGTCATTTAGTGCTCGATCGGGCAGGCTCCAGCCAGCGCCTTAACACCGGCCGACTTGGCTGCATGGCTGCAGGCCGCGTCGTGGTGCTCGATCGGCACTCCGCCAGAGATGTCTTGCCGTGGTCCGAAGAATTCGAAATGGATCCGCGCATCGTCGACGCCCCACGCCTTCAATCCGCGATAGATTCCCACCATGAACTCCTTGGGCCCACAGAAGTAATAGTCGGCGTCGTTGCTCGGCAGCATCTCATGCAGCAGCGCGACGTCGAGTATGCCTGTGCTGTCGCACAGTTTATCGCACATGTCGCTCTCGAGAGGCTCGCTGTAACGGAAATGCGTGTGGATGTTCGGGTGCGCGGCCGCCAGCTGCCGCACTTCCTCGACCATCGAGTGCAGACGGCTATTGCGGGCTGCGTGCAAAAAGTACACCGGTGTTTGCAGGTCGGAATGGGCTAGCGTCTTGAGCATCGACAACAGTGGCGTCACGCCGATACCACCGGCCAGCAACACGATCGGCCGCGCGCCCACTTGGGCGGGCTCCAGCGTGAACTCGCCACACGGCGGGCCGATCTCCAACTGGTCGCCCTCTTTGACCTCGTCGTGCAGGTAATTCGATACCAGCCCTGGGCATGCGCCGGGTACCGGGCTGGTCTCGCGCTTGACGCTGATGCGGTAGTGATCCAAACCGGGCCGATCGGAGAGGCTGTAATTCCGCGGCGAAGTCGGCGTGATGGGATGGTCGATGCGGACGGTGATGTACTGCCCTGGCTTGAAGGCCAGCAGCGGTCCTCCGTCGGCCGGACGCAGATAGAACGAGGTGACGATGTCGTTTTCCGGCACCTTCCGCTCGACAACGAATCGGCGGTAGCCGTTCCAGCCGCCAGGGGCCGCGGCTTGCTCGTCGTAGATCGCCTTTTCGCGGCCGATGCAGACCTCAGCCAGGAATCCATAGGCTTCGGCCCAAGCCGCGATGACTTCATCGGTCGCCGCGTCGCCCAGTACGTCTTTGATCGCCACGAGCAGATGCTTGCCAACGATCGGATAGTGCTCCGCCTGGATGCCCAGCGAGCAATGCTTTTGAGCGATCAGCTCGACCGCCGGTCCCAGCACCGCCAAGTTGTCAATGTTGGCCGCGTACGCGCAGATCGCGCCGGCCAGGGCCTTTTGCTGGCCTCCGGAGTGCTGGTGCGCCTGGTTGAAGAAGGCCTTCACTTCGGGATTGCCAGCAAACATCAGCGTGTAAAAGCGACGAGTGATGCTCTCGGCGTGGGCGGCGACGGCCGGAGCGGTCGCTTTGACAATCTCGATCGTTTGCTGGCTCAACATGATTAAAAACTCCCTGAAACAAAGGGGCAAAGTGGTTCTGCGGCCCGCGCCGACATCCCAGCCGCCTAGGACTCTCCACTGGCATCGGCTCGGTACGACCAAATTCTACACATCAAGGTGTAGGATGCAACCAGAGATGCCCGCTTGGAGACGTTTGGGGCGTGCGGTCAGATGACGCAGCCTAGCTGGCAGGCTTGGGCAGCTGCGTTTGCAGCCACTGCAAAGCCTGCTGGCGGTCGGCCAGCCGTGCGTCCAATTGGCCAGCCCGCACGCTGGCCAACAGTTGCTTGAATTGCGGTCCAGCAGCGAAGCCTAGGCGCTGCAGATCGTTGCCGCCGACCAGCGGCGGCGGGTCGAGTCGCTCGCGCGGCCAAGCCAGCCGCTGCTCGAGCCACTCGAGCTGCTCTGCGTCCACTTCCCCACAGGCCACGCGGGCTGCCAGCAGGTCCATCGCCGCGGCGATCCGCGGATCGACCAGCACAGGCTGCACTTCCGACCATGCTCGCCCAGCGGCCCTTTGCAGGAGCGGTTGGCTTTCGAGCGCGAAGCGCAAGCGGGCAACTTCGTCGTTGGAAAGTTTCAATCGAGCTTTCAGTGTGCTGCTCAGCGCCGCCGCGCCGGCCGCGTTGGTCTCTGGCTGGATGTCGGGCGACGAATCCGCGGGCGAGTTTTGTTGGATGTTCTGCGGCAGCGCGGTGATCGGCCAGAGGAGCGCGGCCAGCGGGCAGATCCAATCGTCGGGGCGGATCGCGCGGACCAGCGCGCAAGCGTGCTCCCCGCGCTCGCTCCAATGTTGGGCCAGCTCGGGCAGCAGCACGGCCAGCAAGCCGGCTTCGGCCCAATTGCGGACGGCCGATTCGCGTCCGCTGGTGACGAGCGTCTTGTGCATCTCGCCGGCCATCCGTTCGCCGCTGACGATGCAGAGTTCGGCGGCGTGCCGTGCGAGCGCGGCTTGGGTCGAGGCTTCGATCGCAAAGCCGAAGCGAGCGGCAAAGCGCACCGCTCGCAACATTCGCAGTTTGTCCTCGGCGATCCGCGCGTCGGCATCTCCGATCGCGCGGATCAAACCGCGCTCCAAGTCGTGTCGGCCGCCGACGTAGTCGATCACTTGCTGCGAAAGAGGATCGTAGAACATACCGTTGATCGTAAAGTCCCGGCGCTGCGCATCCTCGATCGGCGTGCTGAAGACGACCGCGTCGGGGCGTCGGCCGTCGCTGTAGGTGGTGTCGTTGCGAAAAGTCGCCACCTCGACCTGTCCGGCCGCTGCGTGCGGTCCGAGAACGATGATCACTCCGAAGGCTGCGCCGACCGGCAGCGTGCGCCGCGATCCGAAAACCTCGCGGACTTGATCCGGCGTGGCCGAGGTGGCCACGTCGTAATCCATCGGCGCCAGTTCCAGCAGCAGATCGCGAACGCAGCCGCCGGCCCAGAGGGCTTCGTAACCGGCCTCGCGCAGACGCTCGACAACTTGTTGGGCGAACTTGCGGCGGTTGGCGGCCGTGGTCTCGCGATCGGGCAAGGCGGACATTTCGCGTGGCTGCCCTTTTGAAAAATCTCAGACGTCGCAGGCCATGGCCGTGAAATCGGCTTGGTCGCTCGAGTACTTTTGCCGAAACGCCTTGACGATCTTGCCATGCTGAATGAGAAAGGCGCCGGTCAACTGTTTGACGTCGCCGACGACCTTGCCGACGCCGTGCATTTGGAGCAGCGTGGCTTTGAAACCGGCCCACCAGGTATGCGGACCGAGCAAATCCCACCAGCTGGCCTTGCCGAGTTTGAGCTGGGCGTAGAGTTGGGCCTCGGGATCGCTAATCTGTTCGCAGTCCCCCAAGCCGTACTTGGCAATCCACGCTGCGCCACGCTCCGGCGAGTCCTGATGCACGATGACCAGCCGCGTATTGGCCGAGGACAATTTGTCCTGTACGCGTGCCAGAGCCGAGAGCGTTTGGCGGCAGTACGGACAGCCCGAATGCCGCAGAAAGACGAGCAGAACCTTCGACTGGTCGGACAGTTCGGCCAGCGACCGACCCGACTGCGTGCGAGCGTTGGCGATCGCTTGCTCGGCGCTCACGTTGGCTTTAGCCGTTGATGCCGCTGATCTCGATCCGCGTGTACATCTGGCGGTGGCCGGTGCGGCGCTTCGAGTTCTTGCGGCGGCGGAACTTTTGAATGTACAGTTTCTCGCCCTTCTCGACTCCGACGACCTTAGCCGTTACGACGGCGCCCGAAATGGCCGGCGTGCCCAAACGCAGTCCTTCGTCGCCACCGATGGCCAGCACATTCTCGAACTGAATGCCGTCGCCGGTTTCCGTGCCTTCACGAAAATCGATATCGAGAGTTTGACCAGGCGTAACGCGGTATTGACGACCGCCATCGACGAAAATTGCGTACATTTCCAACAGCCCTACTAGAGGCGAATCCGCGTGTGATACGTGAGCTTTAAAAAGCGTGTCTCTTTGAGCTCGCGCGCCCTTTGTATTTCCAAGCGCACGCGCCAAAACGAAGAATTTACTCGCGCCTGCCCAGGTCGTCGAGCCCAGATCGGTCGGCAGCGGTCGACTTTCCAGTGCCCTAGCCGCCTCCTGCCACCATTTGGGAGGGTTTTGGCGGCTCGCAGCGGCCGGCGACACCGCAGAGACGTTCCAAACCGGACGCCTCGACGGTGAGCCGAATTGCAAGCTAGATTTTCGTTGCGTTGCAAGCAATGAATCCAACGGGGTGCTCCAGGGCTGAAATTCTCGTGACCGCTAGAGAAGAAAACGAAATTCTGGCCGCCGAACACGCGCTAGCCAAACGATTTTTGCGGTCGCGCTTCGTGCCGCTGGAGGTGTGGCGCTGGTTGGCCGGAGCCGACCCGGATGCGGCACGCGTGCCCTGGCCAGCTCCACCCGAGGTCGCGCGGCTGCTGTCGTCTCTCGGCGGAACTCTCTCTCGTGAGCGCAATGCGCACGCCCAAGTCCGGACGTCGAGCGATCTGGCCTGGACGGCTGGGCTGATGCACTTCATCCATCAAACCGTCCCCGAGCGAGCCCTGGCCTCGCAGCACCGCATGTTGGCATGCTGCGTCTTACCGCTGTATCGCGGTCTGGCTGGCGCCGAGGCCCCCGAGGTTCTGGCTGCGGTCCGAAGGCAACTGGCCGACGCGCTGGCCCTGTCCGCTCTGATCCGCGAGTTTCAACCGGAGCTGACCGAACTGCTGGCCGCAGCGATCGCTGAAGACAAAACTCCGTACGATTTGCTCGACGCGGCCCTCGGCGTCGATCTGGAACATGTCGCGCAGTGCCTGCTGGTGGCCGGGCATGGCTGGTCGGGTCGCGATCCTGACGAATTGAACGACCTGGTATCGCGGCCGATCGCTCGGGAACGACGACCGAACTGGGCCGCGCGCGAGATCCTCTGGCGCCTGGCTGGAGAGTTGCTTGCCAACCACACGCAGTTCGTCGTACCGCGCGAGTGGGTGCAGGTGCCGGTCCCTTGGGACGAAGCCAGCCGGCATTGGTGCGACCTGGCCGCAGCGCTGGAGCAAGAGCAGCGACCCGACAGCGACGTCCCGCCCGGCATGCCAGCGGACTCGCTCGCGATAAACCAACCGGAGCAACGTTCGCGCGAAGTCGCGGCCAGTTCCCCCGGAGCGAACGAAGAGCTGCTGCCCGAGTTACCGGCGGAACTGCCCTTGGAAGACATGGACGAGGTGGCGCGACTGAAGCTCGAAATCGAAATCGCCGATTCGATCGACGCGCTCGTCCAGTCCACGCGCCTGGCCACGCAGATGGGCGGCGGCTCGGGCGATTCGCAAGACGGATTCCTTGGCGGCGCGGACGACGACTTCGTGGTGCCACGCGTGATCATCGCCGAGATCCGCTCGCACAATGATCCCGCCTTCGTGGCTGTCGTGCGGCGTCAACTCGCGATCTGCCGCAGCGACGAGCGGAGCGTTTCGCTGGTCGCGGCGCGCGTCCAACCCGACGAGGACTCAGCCAGCTCTGTCAGCGAAGTCATTCCAGAGGACCAGGCGAGCGAAGCCCAGCCCGCGCTGCAGTCGCTGGGACTGGCCGCGTGGCAGCAGAAGCTGGTTCATTGGATGGCCGAACATCCCGAGGTCAACGATCCGTATGCCTTCGTCAGCGGCAACGGCGAACTGATCCTGTGCTTGATGGATGTCGAACGGAATACGGCGACGATGCTGCTGCGACAAGGACTGGTAAAAGTTCTGACCGGGCAAACGATCGCCGCCGACGCCAGCGCCTCGCTGGCTCGCGTGCAGATTCCCGCTCGGTTTCACAGCGGGATTGCGTCGGTAAGCGCACCGGCAGCCAGCTTCGAACCGGAGCAATTGATCGAGGCCACCTACCGCTGCCTGGCCGCAGCCCAACGCCACGGCAAGGCATCGATCAAAAGCATCGAAGTCTTTTAGTCCGGATACTCTTTCGCCTAGATAGTGGGTTAGCCCGGGTATTCGGAAACGTAGATCGCTTTGACCTGCGTGTAGTCGGTGAACGTCTCTTCGCAGTTGACGCCGCCGCCTGGGCCGCCTGAAATTCCTTGGCCGCCGTAGGGCAGACCGTAGGCGATCGAGTTGTGGCAGTTCACCTGGCAGGTACCGTCGCGGAACTGCTTGGCCAAAGCGACGCCGCGAGCGATATCCCGGGTCCAGACGCTTGCGCCCAGTCCATACGGCGTGCTGTTGGCTAGCTGGAGCGCTTGCTCGGCCGACTCGACCGGACAGATCGTGGCGAAGGTATGGAAAACCTCCAGCGGATTGCAGTCGACGCCCGGTTGAGTCCGGTAGAGCGCAGGCTTCAGATAATAACCCTCGCGACCGCTGACCTGGGCTGGTCCGCCGGGTAGGATTGCCTGGCCACCCCGCGTGGCCGCCTCGCGCTGCGCCCGCAAGATTCTTTCGTGCTGCGTCTGATTGACGACCGCGCCCAACTGCGTGCCGGCGTCTGCCTGGTAGCCGATTTTCAGATTGCTGAAAAAGGCTCGTTCGGCATCGATGAAATCGTCGGCGATTTTTTGGTCGACAAAGATGCGATGGATCGTGCAGCACGTTTGACCGAAATGCTGGTTGGTGTAGCGGCCGATCATGCGGGCGACAACCTCGGGGTCGGCGTCGGCCAGGACGATGGCCGCACCGTTGCCTCCCATCTCGCGTTTCATGCGCGTGCCATGCTGGTCGCAGGTGCGCATGATCGCTTGGCCGACGCCCGGCGAGCCGGTGAACGAGATGAAGCGCACGCCGGGATGCTCGGCAATCGCTTGCCCGGTAATTTCACCGCGGCCCGGCAGGACATTGATGACGCCCGGCGCAAAGCCCGCTTCTTCGGCCAGTTTGCCGATGTAGAGCGCCGACAGGGGAGTATCTTCGGCTGGCTTGATCAGAATGCAATTGCCCGACAGCAGCGCCGGGAACATGAACCAACTGGTCAGCACGATCGGATAATTCCACGGGATGATCCCGGCGACGACGCCCCAAGGTTCGCGGTAGGTAAAGCCCTTGATGCCGTCAGCGACGGTTTGGGCTTCGCTGTCACCCATCTCGGCGCCGCGAGCGACACCGCAAAAGTATTCCGCGCAGGCGCGGATTTGACCGAAATCACCTTCGGCCAACTCGGAGACCTTGCCACCGTCGCGGACTTCGCAGGCGATCAACACGTCGCGATCGCGCTCGCACAGTTCGACTAGCTTCATCACCAGGCGGCAACGCTCTTCGACGGGTGTGTTTTTCCAGCCCTGCCCGCCAGCGCCATGGAACGCGGACGTGGCGGCTTGCACCGCTTGGTCGACTTCGGCCGCTCCCATTTCGCACACCGTGGCCAGGACCTCCAGCGAACCGGGATCGATGGATTCGAACGTGGCGTTCATCGAACCGCGAATATTGCGGCCACCGACCAGGCCCCCCAGCGGTTTGCCTCCGCCGGCGCAGAACTGCGTGAACTTGGCAGGCGTCTGAAACTTGGCAGCGGTGAAAGCGCGGATTTCCGTGGCGGCTGTCGACATGATTCATCCATTCTCGTTGGAGGTTGGAGCGTGGCCCACTTGTGGAAGGGCGCTCATTATACCGACTTCCCCACGCCGTCGGCATCGTAGTCGTCGCCATCGTCGTTGGCCTAAGCTGGTTGGCACAAGTCATTCGCAGTTAAGGCACTCGCTGCGTCACCGAAGATTCGCAAATCCTAGCCGGTCAAAGGTCTCACGCATGGTTCGTCGTGTTCAAGTTTCCCCCTTGAGAGGCTTGCGCGTATGAGCGCGCTCCCCGGGTGCACGGCCGGGCGAGTTCCCTTTAGAATGCGGCCTGCCCGCTTGTCACCTACCCGCTTGTCTGCGCGCCGGCCGGCGCATGCTCTTGACCCTGGAGGTTGTCCGACGCCGTTATGAAAGCTGTGCTTGCACTCGATCAGGGAACCACCAGTTCTCGCGCTTTGCTCTTCGACCGTTCGGCCAACATCCTCAGCCTGGCCCAGCAAGAGTTTCGCCAAATCTATCCACAGCCCGGATGGGTCGAGCACGATCCGCTGGAGATCTGGAGTTCGCAGTTGGCCGTCGCGAGGGAAGCGCTCGCCAAAGCCAACCTTTCGCTCGACGACATCGCGGCGATCGGCATCACCAACCAGCGCGAGACGACGATTGTTTGGGACCGCAAGACGGGCCGTCCGATTGCCAACGCCATCGTGTGGCAGGATCGCCGCACGGCCGCTTTCTGCGAGGAATTGGCGCGAGCCGGACACGCCGGGCTGATCCAACAGAAGACGGGACTGGTCATCGACGCATATTTTTCGGGCAGCAAGATTCGCTGGCTGCTGGATAACGTGCCAGGAGCGCGGAAGAGCGCCGAGGCGGGTGAGCTAGCGTACGGGACGGTCGATAGTTGGTTGATTTGGCAGATGACCGAAGGCCGAATGCACGTCACCGACGTGACCAATGCCTCGCGGTCGATGCTCTTCAATCTGAGGACAGCCGACTGGGACGATCAGTTGCTCGAGCTGCTCGACATCCCGCGCAGTTTGCTGCCGGAGATTCGCGCCAGCAGCGAAGTCTACGGACAGACCGCTGCCGGGCTCTTCGGCCAGCCGCTGAAGATCGCCGGT
>JBQCJB010000615.1:0-7864 GCA_051953155.1 Aureliella sp.
CCCGCGCCGGTGCCAGGGTCATACGACCGGTTGTTGTTGTTCGATACGCCGAGGTAGTAAGTTCCCGTCGCCGCAAACGTGTAGCGCAGGTACGCATCGAAGCCCAGCGTATTTTCACCCGGCGCCACCGCGTCGTCGTTGGCTGCCAATTGCTGGCCTTGCGCATTGAACAGCCGTAGATACGAACCGAGCCCGCCCGGACCATTGGCTGCCGTGTCGATATCGAAGTCGACGACCTGGCCAGCGGCGACGTTAAAGCGGAACATGTCGACATCGACGTCCGGATCGATCGTCGAAGAGCGCACGATGGCTGTCGTCGAGATCGATTCCAGCGTGGTCGCTTCGGAGAGCGCATCGTCGGGATCGACCGGCAAGGCGCGAACCACTAACTGGTACGCGCCGGTCGCGTCGTTCCCGCCACTTTGATCGCCGCTGCCAGTCAGCGGATCGTACTGGATGTTGTTGGCGTTGGAGACCGCAATCGTGTAGGTCCCGGTCGTTGTGAAGGTGTAGCGCAGGTAGGCGTCAAAGCCGACCGTGTTTTCTCCTGGCGCCGCCGCATTGTCGTTGGCCGCCAGTTGCTGCCCCTGGGCATTGAACAGGCGAAGGTACGACCCCAGGCCGCCGCTGCCATTGAGAGCCGTGTCGATGTCGAAGTCGATCGTTTGCCCGGCGCTGGCCGTGAAGCGAAACATGTCGACGTCCACATCCGGCGAGATCGTGCCGCTGGTCACTAGCGGCGTTGTCGAAATCGGCCCCAGGCTTGCCGCTTCGGAGATCGCATCGTCGGGATCGTTGGGCGCGGCTGCGGGCGTCTGCACGCTCAACTGGTAATCGCCGACCGAATGCAAGCCGCCGGCCGTGTCGTTGCCGCCGGTCAGCGGATTAAACGTGGTGTTATTGAAATTCGACACCGCGATGTAATAGGTGCCACCGGCGGCAAACGTGTACCGCAAGTACGGATCAAAGCCCACGGTCGCTTCGCCTGGCGCCGCCGCGTTGTCATTGGCCGCCAGAATCTGGCCGGAAGAATTGAACAGCCGCAGGTAGCCGCCCAGACCGCCAACACCGTTGAGCAGCGTATCGACGTCGAAGTCCACCGTCTGTCCCGTGCTCACGTTGAAACTGAACATGTCGACGTCGATGTCGGTCGAGATCGACGAACTGCGCGTCGCAGGAGTCGTCGATATCGCCCCGAGGGGCGTGGCTTCCGAAATGGCGTCGTCCGGATCATCCGGGATCGCCTGGACGATCAACTGGTAATCGCCCACCGAGTACATCCCGCCCGCCGTGTCACCGCTGCCGGTGACGGGATCGTAAGCGGTGTTGTTAAAGTTGGAGACCCCAATGGCATACGTCCCGGCCACCGGGAAGGTGTACCGCAAGTACGCATCAAAGCCGAGCGTGCTCTCGCCCGGTGCTATGCCATCGTTGTTGCTGGCCAGTTGGACACCCTGGGAATTGAACAGCCGCAGGTACGAGCCCAGTCCGCCGGCGCCATTGGCGACCGTGTCGATGTCGAAGTCGACCATCTGCCCGGCGGAGACCGTGAATCGGTACATATCGACGTCAATGTCGGGGGAGATCGACGAATTGCGGACGATCGGCGTGGCCGAGATCGGCCCGAGCGACACGGATTCGTTCAGCGCGTCGTCGTTGTCGACCGGCAGCACCTGGACCGTCAGTCGATAGTTGCCGATCGCATTGGATCCTCCCGCGAAATCCCCGTCGCCGGTCACGGGGTTATAGAGCGTGTTATTCGCGTTGGAGACGCCCAGGTAATAGTTGCCGCCTGTGGCGAACGCGTAACGCAGATAGGCATCGAAACCGACGACGTTCTCGCCCGGTGCAGCGGCATTGTCGTTGCTGGCCAGCACCTGCCCCTGGGAATTGAACAGTCGGAAATAGGTCCCGAGGCCGCCCGGACCGTTGAGTGTCGTGTCGGCATCGAAGTCGACGACCTGCCCCGCCGACACCGAAAAGGCGTACATGTCCACGTCGGTATCGGGCGAGATCGTATTGTCGACTGACTTGGGCGCCGTCGACAGCACGCCGAGCGAAATCGACTCGGAGATCGAGTCGTCCAGGTCGCTGGCCATCAACAATCGCTGTTCGAACGCTTCGATCCGCAGCGCCCGGAGAACTCGCCGAACCCCTGATCGCCCCGTGCCTGCCGTCACTTTCCCGCGCATGTCACTTCTCTAATCCGAACTTCGCTCGATACCGGTCGATTGCCACGCTAGAGGTTGCAATCGTTATGCCATAGAAACAGCATAATCGGCAGGCACGGAGGAGGGAGAGCCAAGCTCGAATCGCAGCCGACCTAGGCTCGTCGCACGCCCCTGCCCAAGCTCGCCCATGCGGCCAAGCCCCGCAGCACGAGATGGTCGGCCGTTAGCAGCGGGCCAGCCAGGTGCGGCGCCAGCCGCGGACCGTCGCCACCGCTAAGCACGATCGGCGTCGCCGCCCCAAACTGACTGCGGTAGCGGGCCACCAGATGCTGGACTCCGCCGACGACTGCGCTGCTGGCGCCGGCAAACATCGCGGCGGCCGTGTTGCGGCCTGGGAGTGCCGGCAATTCCAGCAATTCATCGGCTGCCACCTCCGGCAATAGATCCGCCGCGCGGCTGAGCAAGCGAAGCATCATCGGGACGCCAGGCATAATCGCTCCGCCACAGAAGCGCCGCGGAGCCTCCACCCAATCGACCGTGATGGCCGAGCCGGCTTGAATGACGATCAGCGGCCGCGCCTCGGACAACTCCAGCGCGGCTAGCGCCGAAAGCAGACGATCGACGCCCACCCGCTCCGGATAGTCGACGTCGACCTGGAGATCGAGTTCCGAGTGTGTCACCACATGGAACTCGGCCGCCCCCAAGCGCGCGGCGCAGGAGCGCAAGTGTGCCTCGGTCGCGCGCTGCACGCTGCTGACGACCCATCGCCTTGCGGGCCGCTCCGCTACGACGCGAGCGACGTCGCGTCCTACGTCGCCGTCGAGCCAGCGCTCGAGGGCTGTGCCCAAAGTAGCCTGCGCGGTCGCCGCATCGTCTCCGCCTGCGTTCGGATCCGGCGCCCCGGAGGAAACGGCTGCGCCCGGCCAATCGATGCGGAGGACCTCGCCTTGCCAAGGGACGTCACTGCCTGACTTGGCGAGACCGGTTGTCGGCCTGGCGACTGCGGCGCTGGCGGGCTGGTTCGGTAGTCGCACGCACCGCAGGCCGCTGTTGCCAATATCGACGCAAATCGTTTCCACGGCGGCAGGGCCCTGCTGGGACGTTGTCTACAGAGTTTTGGCCAAGGCGTGCTGCTCGCTAAGGACAGCCGCGATGCGTTGGATCAGTTTGTTCAGTCCGAGACCGGTCACGGCGCTGATCAGCATGACCTCTCGGCCGACGTCCTTGGCCAGCTGTTCGGCTACTTCCGCCGAGCCCGGCAATTCGGCTTTGCTGACGACGATGATCTCCGGGCGTTCGGCCAAAGCCGCGTCGTATTGCACCAGTTCGCCGCGGATGACGTGGTAGTTCTGGAGCGGATCGCTGCCGTCGGTCGGCATGGGCTCGACCAGGTGCACCAGAATCCCGGCGCGCATGATGTGCCGCAGGAAATCGTGCCCGAGGCCCACACCTTGATGCGCTCCTTCGATCAAGCCCGGAATGTCGGCCATGACGAAGGAGCGATCGATGTCGACGACGACTTGTCCGAGGTTGGGAAACGTGGTCGTGAAGGGGTAGTCGGCGATCTCCGGGCGGGCCCGTGAGAGCCGGCTGAGCAGCGTGCTTTTGCCCGCGTTGGGTTTACCGACCAGCCCGACGTCGGCGATCACTTTCAATTCGAAGATGATCCGCCGCTTTTCGCCGATGCCACCCTTGGTCGCTTCGCGCGGGGCTTGGTTGGTCGACGTTTTGAAGTTCGTATTTCCTTTGCCGCCGTGGCCGCCGCGGGCGGCGACCACTTCGTCGCCCGGGGTCACCAGGTCCTTGATGACCATGCCGGATTCGGCGTCGATCATCAGCGTGCCCGGGGGCACTTCGATCAGCAGGTCTCCGCCGCTGCGGCCGCTGCGATCGGATCCTTGGCCGTTCTCCCCGCGCTGGGCTCGCCAGTGCTTTTGATGCGCGAAGGCGACCAGGCTGTTGACACCCTCGACCGCGCGGACGATGACGCTGCCGCCGCGACCGCCGTTGCCGCCGTTGGGACCGCCCTGGGGAACGTAGATTTCGCGGCGGAAGCTAACGCATCCATCGCCACCTTTGCCGGCTTCGATTTCAATTTCTGCGCGATCGACGAACATAGCTCTGCGGTTCCCGGAGTGATGCAACCCGGTCGTGGATGTAAAAAAAACACCGCGACAACTCGAAAGAAGCGGTTGCCGCGGTGCGGTAGGTTCACAAAGTCAAACAGCCGTGTCAAACAGCGTTGGCGAGCTGCCGGCAGCAGTCGGCTGGTCGAACCAGCCGGCCGTTAGCGGGCGCCGACCAGTTCTTTCTGTTGCTTTTTGCGTTCGGCGATGATCTCTTCCTGAACGTTGCTCGGAGCTCGCCGGTAGGTGGCCAGTTCCATGGTGAACGTTCCTTGTCCCTTGGACATGCTGCGCAGGTCGGTCGCGTAACCGAAGGTTTCGGCCAGCGGGATTTCGCAGTTGATGTAGGAGATACCATCGCGGGTATCGGTTTGACCGATCAGACCGCGGCGGCGAATGACGTCACCGACGACATCGCCCTGGTAAATTTCAGGACATTCGATTTCGACCTTCATAATCGGTTCGAGGATCACCGGCTTGGCCGCACGCATCGTTTCGCGGAAGCAGTCGCAGGCCGCGATGTAGAAGGCTCGTTCCGACGAGTCCACATCATGGTAGCTACCGTCATTCAGGTCGATGCGAACGCCGACGACCGGGTAATCGGCCAACGGGCCCTTGTTCAGCGAATCGCGGAAGCCCTTTTCCACCGGCGGAATGAACTGCTTGGGAATACGGCCGCCGACGATGTGCTCTTCGAACTCAAACGCAGCTTCGCCTTCGGAAGGAATCGGCGAAAGCGCGCCCACGATGTGAGCGAATTGTCCCGAACCACCCGTTTGCTTCTTGTGTTTGTAGTTGAATTCGACCTTCTCGCTGGGAGATTCGCGGTAGCTGACCTTCGGAGCGCCTACCTCGACGTCGACCTTGTATTCGCGACGCATGCGTTCGACGTAGATGTCCAAGTGCAATTCGCCCATCCCGCAGATGATCGTTTCGCTGGTCTCTTCGTCGTTGTAGACCTGGAAGGTCGGGTCTTCCTTGCGGAAACGCTGCAGCGCCTTGCTCATCTTGTCGGCGTCGGCGCGGCTGGCCGGGCTGACGGCGACCTTGATGACCGGATCGGGCACGAACATCGTTTCCAGGGTGCAGTAGTTGCGCTCGGTCGAGTAGGTATCGCCGCTGGCGCAGTCGATGCCCATGATGGCCACGATGTCGCCGGCTTCGGCCGAATCGATTTCTTCGCGCTTGTCAGCGTGCATCCGCACGATGCGGCTGAAGCGCTCTTTGCGGCCGGTGCGCTGGTTGGTGTACATCTCGCCTTTGACGATCTTGCCCTGGTAGAGCCGCATGAACGTCAACTGGCCGTACGGATCTTCGACGATCTTGAAAGCCATTCCGACGAACGGCTCGGCCGGATCGGGCTTGAGGACCACGCGTTGGGTTTCATCTTCGACCTTGCGGGCCTTGATCTCGCGATCGAGCGGGCTGGGCAGGTAGCGGGTAATCGCATCGAGCAGCGGCTGGACGCCTTTGTTCTTGAAGGCCGAACCAACGAACACCGGCGTGACGCCTTGCTGCTGGGTTGCCGAGCGGACGACCTTGTGGATCAGCTCTTCGGAAACCTCTTCTTCGCTCAGCAGCAATTCCATCATCTCGTCGCTGTACATCGAGAGGCTCTCGAGCATGGCATGCCGCTCGGCCTGGGCCTCTTCCTGCATGTCGGCGGGAATCGCTTCCTGACGGATGATTTCGCCGTCATTGCCGTCGAAGTACAGAGCCTTCATGGTGATCAGGTCGACGACTCCCTTGAAGTCATCGCCCGCGCCGATGGGCAGCTGCATAAGAATGGCGTCGGTGTTGAGCTTTTCCTTCATCTGCTGGACGCCGCGGCGCGCGTTGGCGCCGGTGCGGTCCATCTTGTTGATGAAGCACAGCCGGGGCACTTGATAGCGGCGCATTTGGCGGTCGACCGTCAGCGACTGGCTCTGCACGCCGCCGACGGCGCACAGCACGAGCACCGCTCCGTCGAGCACGCGGAGGCTTCGCTCGACTTCGATCGTAAAGTCGACGTGGCCGGGGGTGTCGATCAGGTTGATCTGATAGGTGCCCGGATTGATGCGGTTGGTCTGCCACTGGACGCTGGTCGCGGCGCTGGTGATCGTGATCCCGCGCTCTTTCTCCAGTTCCATGTGGTCCATCGTGGCTCCGTCGCCACCACCTTTGACTTCCTCAATCTTGTGGATCCGGCCGGTGTAGTACAGGATCCGCTCGCTGAGTGTCGTTTTCCCCGAGTCGATGTGAGCGCTAATGCCGATGTTGCGAGTTTTTTCCAGATCCATTTTTCACCTAAATACCGAAGCACACAAAAACGCACGAACGAGGTCTCACCGGACAGGTCCACCGCGACGTTTTGGCTCTCAGGTGCCATCGCACCGCGAGCCATTTTCGGCGGACTTGCCGGCCAAGGTTTGGGTCACACAACCCGCGAACTATCGGCCAGAGATTGGTTGACCGAAGCCTTGTCTAAGAAGTTCACTGTTGGCTTGCAGCTTGCACCGCTGGCTTGCAGCTTGCAGAGTTTGCAAGGTATTCGGCCCACAAGCCAGTTCGCCTGCTGGCTTCCATCGCTCGCGGACTGGCCCCGCCGGCAGCCTCCATGCAGTTGCCAAGCATGGATTTGCCAGGCCAGGTAGCCCGCGAATTTCGAACGACCGACTAGCGCCCGCAGCAGGCCGAGCCTCGAACGACCCGAGTTCGCTTACCCGAATCAGGCTAACCGTCGGCAGACACTCTTTCCCAGAACCCCGAACCTCTTTCGACGTGATTATCTTACAAGAATCACGGGGGCGGAAAAGGCCAAAAATTCGGGAGGAACCCTCCGATTCGGGGCTAGCGGCGCCCCGAAACCCTGCCGCCCGCTAGCGTTTCCGCAGAATCTTCGACAAAGCCTCACGCAGCTTGACGTCGGAAGCGTCGCCGGCGGCATGTACGACCGCCACCGCCGGCCCGTCGGCCTGGGTGTCGACGGACTCGGCCAGCTTGATAATCTCCTCAATTAAGTACGCCGGAGCGGAAATAATCAGCAGATTCGCCTCCGCATCGGTGCCGATGGCCATCAGCCCCTGGTACTCCGGATTGGAGGCCGTCGCGGCCAAGTTCTTGTTGTAGCCCATCGGCCGGCGGCTGTCGTAACTGGCAAACGAACGGTCGTTGACGCTGAGCAAATCGCGATAAACTTCCTTGATCACTTCGGACACTTCCGAAGCCCGCCGGTGCTGCACGCGATAAATGCGCTGCTGCCGTTTCATCTGCTCCCCTTCCGGCGGCTGGTCGATGACCGAGATGTACTCGTTGATCATCTCCAGTTGCTTGGCCGTCGCGTGCTGGATGATCAAGCGATTGGTGCGGGAATCGACGTCGATCGCCAGCGGCCGCTCGGTGGACAGCGCCGACAGACTTCGCGACGAACTGGACATGCTGTGCGAGAGCATCTCCTCCAACTGCCGCCGGACCGAAAAGGCCTGGGCGTGCTGGAGCGTGATCACGCGGACATCGCCGGGCTCGGGAATCAACTGCTGCAAGAGCTGCTTGGCCACGCCGGCGGCCTCAGGATCGCGCGATATGATG
>JBQCJB010000616.1:0-12353 GCA_051953155.1 Aureliella sp.
GCTGTCATGGCTTTTCGTAATGCCGCAATATAGGTTTGCGATGCTTTTCGCTGATTTCAATTGTGCGGAGCTTTGTGGCAGGTGCGGGCCCCTCACCCCCCAGTCCCCTCTCCCCGAAGCGGGGCGAGGGGGAGACTGACAGACACAGGGCTCTACCCGAAGCGCAATGAAGCAAGTAGGACAGCCCTCTGGGCTGTCATGGCTTTTCGTAATGCCGCAATATAGGTTTGCGATGCTTTTCGCTGATTTCAATTGCGCGGAGCTTTGTGGCAGGTGCGGGCCCCTCACCCCCCAGTCCCCTTTCCCCGAAGCGGGGCGAGGGGGAGACTGACAGACACAGGGCTCTCCCCGAAGCGCAATGAAGCAAGTAGGACAGCCCTCTGGGCTGTCAGCGCGCCTGTTAACGCCGCAATTTAGAATGCGGCGCTTTACGGGGGAATATCATCGAGGCAACGCTTCGGTCTAACTGTGCACGTAGCTGGACCACTGCAGGCCGTCTTCTTGGGGCTCGAGGCGCGTCTCGGCGCTGCGCTGCTTGGCGAGCTGCTTTTCGAGTTTGCGGACGGCCTTCTCGTCGCGCTGATGCCCCTGCGGCTCTTTGGTCAATTGGCCGTCGGTGTCGAGCGTCTGTTGGACGGGATCATCGATGTACTCCCACTGCTCGCCCTTGGGCCAGGGGCCGTTGCCTTCGTTCCACGGGCCCCGCGCATCGCCGTCGTCGTGGGACATGTTGTAATAAGCGTGGGTGAACCGCAGGTCGCCTTGCAATTGAGCGGGCGGGAAATTCGGTTCGATCGTGCTAAGAGCGGCAGCGAATTGCTGGGCGTGAGCGATCTCGCGCGTCATCAGAAAACGCAACGTCTCATGCACGTAAGCGTCGTCGGTGAACTTCAGCAGGTTTTCATAGACGATCTTGGCACGCGATTCGGCGCCGATGTTCGATCGCAGGTCGACCGTCAAGTCACCGTTGGCGTTGACGAAGGCACCGGTCCACGGCACGCCTTGCGAGTCGGTCACCGTCGGACCACCGCTCGACTCGATCAGAAACTTCGGATTGTCCATAGCTTGGGCAATCACGTCATTCTTTCGTGTCGTGTGAGAGCCCATCTGCGCGACCAGATCGCCCTCGGCTGCAGCTTTCAGCTCGCTGCTCACGCCTTCCAACAGCAGCGTGATCGTGGCTCCGACGATCTCCAAATGGCTGAACTCTTCCGTGGCGACGTCCATCAACAGGTCGTATTTGTCGGGATAGGCATGGCGGCATCCGAAGGCCTGCACGAAGTACTGCATGGCTGCCTTCAGTTCACCGTTGCCGCCACCAAATTGCTCGAGCAGCAACTTGGCAAACCGAGGATCGGGCTTGGAAACGCGTACGTTGAACTGTAAGTCCTTCACATGCTGAAACATGGACAATTCTCCATTGATACAAGTCAGTTGGATGCAAACGGGCCGACGGCACACAGCGACGCTGTGGCGAAGAGTGGAACCCGGGTGCAATCGATAGGCCACGCTGGCCCCGATTAGGCAGATCAGCAAAAAGTTAAGCGGCGCGAGGTCACGCCTTCCGAGCCGCCTGTTCAAGCGCCGAACCAAGTCGCTGAATGCGCTGGGCAAAGGTTTCGCTGCTAAGCCGGTCGCGGAGGCGGTCGGCGACCAGAGGGAAAGCCAGCGGAGTCAGCCGTGCGGGCGTCATGATCAGGACTCGGCTGCGCTCCATCCGCTCGACAGCTTGCCGCATGCGTTTCTCTTCCAACTGCTGTTCCAAAACTTCGCGACGAGCCTGCTTGAGCAACAGATTTTCGCGGTCGTATTCCCAGAAGACGTCATAGAACAAATTGCTCGACGCCTGCAGGTGCCGCGAAAGTTTGCGTTGACCGGGATAGCCTTGGAACAACAGGCCGGCGACTCGGGCGATCTCGCGAAATTGCCGCTTGCTCATCTCCGTCGCATTGAGGCTCGATAGGATGTCGTCGGCAATGTTCTGACTTGAAAGCAGCCCACCGCGCAGTCCTTCATCCAGCGGTGCCTCGGTGGGCGAGACCAGGACGAAACCGTAATCGTTCATCGCCATAGAAAACGAAATCGGTCGCAGACGCGACAATCGCAGGGCCCACAGCGCGGCCAAGCCTTCGTGCACCAGGCGGCCTTCAAAGGGATAGACAAACAAGTGGTGCCCGTCGCGATTGCTCACGCGCTCGATCAGCAGTTCGTCGCTCGCGGGCAAGGTCGACCAGTCCAGCTGCAGTTCCAGCAGCGGCCGCACGGCTTGCATGGCTGGGCCATCGAAGGTCCCCGAGATGCTCGCCTCGAGCTCTTGGCGGACGGCTTCGGAAAGTTCGGTCGACAGCGGCATGCGTCCGCCCATCCAGCGTGGAATCGCCGTCACCTGGCCGCGTCCGCGCTTCACCCAAGCCGTATTGTCGTGCACGCGCACCAGCTCCAACAGCTTGCCGCCGAGCATGAAACGGTCGCCGGGCTCCATGCGGCTGACAAAGGATTCCTCGACGGTCCCGATCCCCTTCCCTTTGAGATATTTGACCTGGATCGCCGCGTCGCTGACGATCGTCCCGATCGACAGCCGATGCAGCGTGGCAATGCGTCGATCGGGAACTCGATAGCGGCCGTCGACCAGCGCGATGCGATGGTAATCGGGATAAGCGGTCAAGCTGGAGCCGCCCCGCTCGGCGAAGTCGATCACCCACCGCCACTCATCGGCCGATAGTGTTTGATACGCCACCGTCGTCCGCACTTCGTCGAACAATTCGTCGGCTACAAAGCCACCGCCGAGCGCGACCGTGACCACATGCTGGGCCAGCACATCGAGCGGCTTGACCAGCGGCACGCGGCTTTCGATATGGCCGGCCGCGACCGCTTTCTGCAGGCCGGCGATCTCGACCAGCTCCATCGCATGCGTGGGCACGAAGGTAATCCGACTGGGCTCGCCGGGACGGTGCCCGCTGCGGCCGGCTCGCTGGATCAGCCGCGCGCTGCCTTTGGGACTGCCGACCTGGATGACGCGATCGACCACTGGAAAATCGACTCCCAGTTCCAGACTCGACGTGCACACGCAGCAGCGAAGCTTGCCATCCCGCAAGCGGTCCTCGATCCACCAGCGCAGTTGCTGGTCGAGCGAACCATGGTGGACCGCCATCTGGCCGGCAAACTCCGGCATCTCGGCCAGCAGCGCTCGATACCAGATTTCGGCTTGCGAGCGCGTGTTGGTAAAGACCAGTGACGTCGCTGCCGAGCGCACGATCTCAGCCACCTGCGGTATCAGCCGCCCGCCCAAGTGGCCGGCCCAGGGAAAGCGTTCGATCTCGGTCGGAATCAGCGCTTGGATTTCGAAGCGTTTGTCGACCTCGCCGCGGACCAGCGCCGCTCGATCGGCGGCGGCATGCCCCACCAACGTCGCCCGGGCTTGTTCCAAGTTTCCGATCGTCGCCGACAAAACCCACACGCGGGCCTCCGGCTGCAGACGCCGCAGCCGCGCCAGCGCCAGTTCCGTCTGCACGCCCCGTTTGCTGCCGAGCAATTCGTGCCACTCGTCGACCACGATCAGCCGCAGCGCGGAGAATCGTGCCTCGCCATCGTCGCGGCTGAGCAGCATGCTAATGCTTTCGGGCGTCGTGATCAGCACCTCGGGCAGCGCCTCGCGCTGGCGAGCCCTTACGCTGGCCTTGGTATCGCTCGTGCGTTTTTCGACGCTCCACGGAATTTGCAGCGCCTCGACGGCGGCCCGCAAGTTGACTTCCGTATCGGTAGCCAATGCCCGCAGCGGCGTGATCCACAGCACACGTAACTGCGAGACCTTACGCCGCTGGCGCAGCGCCCGCGCCTTGGCGGCTCTCGGCTGGTCGGCCGGTTGCTGATGCGCCGTCAGCGGTTGCTCCGAAGTGGCTGCGCGAGCGGTTTCGGAATTGGCTTCGCTAGTCGCCGCCGCTTGCATCAAGTGTTCGATCACTGGCCCGAGAAACGCTGCCAGCGTCTTGCCGGTGCCGGTCTGCGCGTAGACCAAGCCATCGCGGCCGGCCAGGTAATTCAGCCACGTTTGGCGCTGGAAGGCAAAGACCTGGCGACCGAGGCTGCGAAACCAGGCCTCGACTGGCTGCAACGCGACGTCCGGCTGGTGATCGAGTGTCGTGGAGTTCATCGTGCGAGCTGCTTACGGCGCATGCGGTTGGTTGGTCTGGGAACCGCGGAGCATCGCGCGGATCGTTTCGACGCTATCGGCGTCGGCGATCGACTTGTCCTCGCGCCACCGCAGGATGCGCGGAAAGCGAACGGCGATGCCCGACTTGTGCCGCGTGGAGAGCTGGATGTTTTCGAAAGCCAGTTCAAAGACCAGTTCCGGCTTGACGCTTCGCACCGGACCGAAGCGTTCGAGCGTGTTGCGGCGGACAAAGCTGTCGACCCGCTGGATTTCTTTGTCGGTCAGCCCCGAATAGGCTTTGGCAAACGGAACCAACGCCTCGCCATCCCAGACCGCGAAGGTGTAATCGGTATACAAACTGGCGCGGCGGCCATGGCCCCGCTGCGCGTAAATGAGCACCGCATCGATCGTGTAGGGTTCGATCTTCCACTTCCACCAATCGCCGCGCGGCCGACCGACGCGATAGGGTGAATCGAGCCGCTTGAGCATCAAGCCCTCGGCGTGCTGGGCTCGCGACGTTTGCCGAAGTTCGGCTAGCTCTTCCCAGCTGTGCGCCTGGACGATTCTCGGCAACAGAAAATTGCACTCGAGCGCTGCAGAGTCGATCAAGCGGAGCGTTTCTGTCACGCCACCGCCAGCGGCTGCGTCACTCTTCCCATCGAGTTGCTCGAGCACGCGCTCCAGGGCGGCTCGCCGGGCCACCAGCGGAGTTTGCCGCATCTCCACACCAGTTAATTCCAGCAGGTCAAAAGCCAGGAAGGCGACGGGCACATCGCTGAGAATCTTTTTGCCGAGTTGTTTGCGACCGATCCGCCGCTGGAGGTGCGCAAAGGGTAGGATCGAGCCTTCGCGAAAGCCGACGATTTCGCCGTCCAGTACGGTGCCGTCGGGCAGTCGCGCCGCGGTGCGCTCCAGTTCCGGGAACCGCTCGGTCATCAGTTCCTCACCGCGCGACCAGATGAAAGTTTGACCCTGGCGGTGCACGACCTGGGCGCGAATGCCGTCCCACTTCCATTCGGCTTGCCACTGCTCGATCGGGCCGAGCTCTTCGGGCGATTGCTCGAGAGCGTGGGCCAGGAAAAACGGATACGGCCGGCTGAGCTGCGCATCTTGAGGGTCGGGATCGACCAACTGCTGATAGAACTCGGCCGTTGGTTCCCACGTCCCCATCAATCGGTGGGCCAAGACATCCGCCTCGACACCGCAGGCGTCGGCCAACGCGCGCACGACCAGTTTGTGCGACACGCCGACGCGGAACGACCCGGTGATCAATTTATTGAAGACCAGGCAAGCGACTTGATCGAGCGAGCGCCAGGCCGCCACGATCGCCGACTGCTGCTGGTGGACGGTCAAGCGCCGCAAAGGCAGCAACCGTTGCTCGACCCACTCAGCCAGCGAGAGCTGCTCGTCGGTCGCAATCGGCCGGGGCACGACCAGGCTGATCGCTTCGCCTAAATCGCCGACCGTCTCGTAACACTCATCGAAAAGCCACTGGTCGATGTCGGCAACCTCGATGGCCCACGCTCGCAGCAGGCCGGTTGGCACGAGGCGTTTGAGTTTTTGCCCGCTAAGGAAATAGAGCGCCCAAGCGGCCGAGTGCGGATCGCAGGCTCGAAAGTACGCAGCCATCGCGGCCAGTTTGTCGTTGGTCTTGTTCGTCTGGTCCAGTTCGGCGAAGAGCCGCGCGAAGCGTTGCATGGCCTCTTACTCCTCTGCCTCGGCGCCGGTCGGTTCGCCCGCGGCATCAGCTGCTGCATCGGCTGTCTCCGCTACATCAGCCGCCGGAGTCGCGTCGCTGGATTCGCTCGTGTCGCTGGATTCGCTCGCATCGCTTGCGTCCGCGGCGACTTCCGCGCCTTCGCCGACGAATTCCGTCACCACGACTCGCGCGTCCAGGCCGCGAGCGCGGAGCGTGCGTACGACTTGCGAGGTGTACCCGTGGGTGACCCAAATCTGTTCGGCGCCGGTGGCAGCGATGGCCGTCATCAGGTCTTGCCAATCGACGTGGTCGGAGATGACGAACCCGCGGTCGACTGCGCGGCGGCGGCGAATGCCGCGCACGCGCATCCAGCCCGAGGCCATGGCCGTCGACACATCGCCGAAGCGGCGGAGCCAGGTGGTGCCCATGGCTGACGGCGGAGCGACGATCAGGGCTTGGGACCAGTCGAACTTGGCCGGAGCCTCCATCACGTTCTGCAGTTCCGGCAAGCGGACTCCGCAAGCGCGGTAGGCGCGGCACGCATTGAGGATCGCGCCGTGGGCGAAGATCGGTCCGATTGAGCTATCGACCGAGGCGAGCAAACGCTGGGCTTTACCGACGGTGTAGCCGAGCAGCAAACTGGCTTTGCCGCTCCGCTGGTTGGCTTGCCACCAGGCATTGACCTGCTCGAAGACATCGGCTGGCGGATCCCAGCGATAGAGCGGCAGACCGAACGTCGACTCGGTGACGAACCGATGGCAGCGCACCGGCTCGAACGGGCTGCAGGTCGGATCGTCCTGGAGTTTGTAGTCGCCGGAAACGACGGTGACTTCGCCGCCGACTTCGATGCGAACCTGGGCCGCGCCGGTCATGTGGCCGGCCGGATGCAGGGAGACGCTGGCGCCGCCGATCCGCTGCGCCTCGCCAAAGTCGACGAAGCTGATCCGCGCCTGGGAGCCCAGCCGCATTTGCAAAATAGCGCTGCCGCTGCGCGCGGCCAGATAGCTGGTGGAACCGCTCCGCGCGTGGTCGCTGTGGGCATGCGTCACGATGGCTCGAGCCACCGGTCGCCACGGGTCGACGTAAAAATCTCCCGCTGGGCAGTACAAACCGCTGGGTGTTTCCTCGAGGCTGGGCATGGTCTTCTACGTGCTCGCGATTCTCGCATGGCGGCCAGGCGAAGCCGCGCAAGCGCCATCACGCGGGCAAGGCGACCCAAGCCTCATCACCGCGGACCTCCACGGCATACGTCGTCAACATCTGGCGGCCGGTCAGCATGTTCTTGCCGCTGGTGACGTCGTACTGCCAACCGTGCCAGGGGCAGGTGACACAACAGCCGTCGACCGACCCCTTGGCCAACGGTCCACCTTGGTGGGCGCACATGCCATCGACCGCATAAATGCCGCTGGGTGTTTGAAACACCGCGATGACACGCTCTGCAATTAGCACTTCTCGTGCCCCGCCGGCCAGTTCGCTGGTCTTGCAAGCTAAAAACCAACGCCGGGCGTCGGCAGGCGGCGAAGCCTCCGGTCCGTTATCAAGCATCGTCTGGACGACCTCTAGCTCACTGGGCTGTGCTCACTCGGCTTTGATCCCTGCGCTGTGTTCACTGCGCTGTGTTCACTGGGCTTTGAGCGAGGCCCGCACCAGGCGTTCGTCGTTCCGCACAAAAATGCTCTGCTCGGCGAAGGCGGGATGAGTCCAGACGACGCCGCCGCGCTGGTTCAACTGAATCTTCGTCGGTTCGATGACCTGGCAGCGATCGAGAATCTCCAAGCCTTGGGGAGAGAGCTTGGCGATCAACAGTTCGCCGCGCTCGTTGAACATCCACACCCGATCGTTCTGGCGAACCATGTGCACGGTCGCCCAACGGGCCTGGGGTACCGCTTGATCGCTTTCCCAAATGCGGTCGCCCGTCCGGGCATCCAGGCAGCGGAACTGGCCGTAGCTATCGACGCCGTAGACATAGCCTCCCGAGAGAATCGGCGTGCCAATCATCGCGTGCAGCGCGTCGGTCTTCTGCTCGCTCTGGCCGCGGCGATGCCACAGTTTTTCGATCGCCAGTTTGTTCGGGTCCAAGCGGACCATCAGCGAGCCATCGTAAAACGACGAGACCATCAGCAAGTCGCCATCGACGCTAGGTGTGGCGATACCGATCGGCATCTTTGTCGGCGGCATTGGCTCGGACCAGTAAACCTTGCCCGAGAGCGGGTCGAGACCGGAGAGCGAATCGCCGGTCCAGCAGACCAGCACGTCGTGGCCGGCTTGTTGGACGATGATGGGCGACGAGTAGCCCGCGCGCTCAGCGAGGGCTCGCCAGACTTCGCGGCCGCTGGTGCGGTCGAAGGCAACGATGCACGCGCCGCCACTGCCACCGACTTGCTGGATGACCAGCTGTTTGTAGACCAACGGCGAAGCGGCGATGCCCCAGATCGGCATGTCGACGTCGTATTCCGTGCTGAGTTCGTGCTTCCACAGTACGGTGCCCTTGGCCGCGTCGAGCGCGTGCATCTGCCCCATGGCTCCGACGGCGAACGCGACTCCGTCATCGACCGTGACGCTCGCCCGCGGGCCGGCGGTGTACTGGATTTTGTAGGAGGTTGGATAAACGTGTTGCCACAGCGGTTTGCCCGTCTTGGAGTCAAAGCACAGCACCCGCTCGCTTTGGTCGTCAGCGGTGCCTTGGCGGTCCATCACGTAGACGCGTCCCTGGGCAACCGTCGGGCCCGAGTAACCCGAACCGACGGGGACCGACCAATCCAGCGGCAGTTGGCCGTCCGGCAGGCTGTCGACCACGCCTTGAACGTTCCAGCGACCGTCGCGGGCGGGGCCACGCCACTGTGGCCAGTCCTCAGCATGGGAGCTCGACCCACCGAGCAGCAGGCTAGCGAACGCGAGCAGCGACAGCGGCCATGAACGAGACGGATTGCAACGAGCCCTTGGCATCAGGTGTCCCCAACCGGAAGATGCAGTAGAAAAAACGCTGGAACGGCCATCGGCCGAAAGCGACTTTCTCCGAAACGCGATCGGAAATCAGTCGTCACCAACAGGCGATAGGCCAGGAGAGATTGTACGCTAGCCGGGGCGGTTTGGCCCCAGGGACTCGGGGCTCTTGGGTGAGCGTCTCGCCCGAATTCGGGTTACCAGTTAAAATGAGCCTGTTCGCCGCGAGGCCACCGGCTAAACGCCTGCGTTTTTGCCCGGGTACGCTTCGTTATTGGCCCTTGTTCGAGCACGCAGTTCCTTTCCGAGCACAAGGAATCTTAATCCAGCCATGTCCACCGCCAGCGGTTCCCCGCGAACCATGCTTCAGAAGATCTGGGATAATCACGTCGTTGTTGCCGAGCCAGGAAAGCAGGCGATTCTCTATATCGACCTGCATTTGGTGCACGAAGTCACCAGCGCCCAGGCATTTGAAGGCTTGCGACTTGCCGGGCGGAAGGTGCGGCGGCCAGAGCGGACGATTGCGACTCCGGACCATAACGTGCCGACCAGCGACCGTCACCTGCCAATCGCCGACCCGATTTCCCGGCAGCAGGTCGACACGCTGCGCGAGAACTGCAAGCAGTTCGGCATCCGCCTGTACGATCTGAACGATGTCCATCAAGGCATCGTGCACATCATCGGCCCGGAATTGGGATACACCCAGCCAGGGATGACGATCGTCTGCGGCGACAGCCACACGGCCACGCACGGCGCTTTTGGGGCTTTGGCCTTCGGCATCGGCACCAGCGAAGTCGAACACGTGCTGGCAACCCAGACGCTGCTGCAGTACCAGCCCAAGACCTACGAGTTGCGAGTCAACGGCGAGCTGGCTCCGGGCGTGACGGCCAAGGACCTGATCTTGTACTTGATCGGCAAACTGTCGACCCACGGTGGTACCGGTTACGTGCTGGAGTACACCGGTTCAGCCATCCGCAACCTGTCGATGGAAGAGCGGATGACGGTCTGCAACATGTCGATCGAGGCGGGGGCTCGCGCCGGTCTGATCGCACCGGACGAAACCACATTCGAATACTTGCGCGGCCGACCGTTCGTCCCGCGCGATTTCGACGCAGCGGTTGCCAAGTGGCGGCAACTGCCCAGCGACCCGGGCGCGACGTATGACAAGGTCCAAATCTTCGACGGACGCGACATCGAGCCGCAAGTGACTTGGGGTACGAACCCGGGCCAGGTTTCGCCGATCTCTGCACGCGTTCCCAATCCATCCGACTTCGCCGATGAGACCGAACAGAAGACGACCGCGCGGTCGCTCGAGTACATGGGGCTGACGGCCGGTACGCCGCTGACCGACATCGGCGTCAATCGCGTGTTCATCGGCTCGTGCACGAACGCTCGCATCGAGGATCTCCGCGCGGCTGCCAAGGTGATCAAGGGCTATCGCGTCAGTTCCAAGGTCAACGCGATGGTCGTGCCGGGCAGCGGTCAAGTCAAGCGTCAAGCCGAGGAAGAGGGGCTCGATGCAGTCTTCCGCGAAGCGGGTTTCGACTGGCGTGAAGCCGGTTGCAGCATGTGCCTGGCGATGAACCCCGATCGCCTCGAACCGGGCGAGCGCTGCGCATCGACCAGCAACCGCAACTTCGAAGGGCGTCAAGGCAAAGGGGGACGCACGCACCTGGTCTCGCCTGCGATGGCTGCTGCGGCCGCAATCGAGGGGCACTTCATCGACATTCGCCAGTGGAATTACCGGAGCTAGAAACCGCCAACATGCAAGCCTTTACCAAACACACCGGCCGCGTGGCCACCATGGACCGCGCTAACGTCGATACCGACCAGATCATCCCCAAGCAGTTCCTCAAACGCATCGAGCGCACCGGTTTCGGACAGTACCTGTTCTTCGACTGGCGCTTTCTGGACGATGGCAGCCCCAATCCGGAATTCGAGCTGAACCAACCGCGGAGTGCCGGCGCTTCGATTCTGGTCGCCCGCCGCAATTTCGGTTCGGGCTCCAGCCGCGAACACGCCGTTTGGGCGCTGGAGGATTACGGCTTTCGGGCGGTCCTGGCGCCGTCGTTCGCCGACATTTTCTTCAACAACTGTTTCAAGAACGGCGTGCTGCCGATCGTGCTGAGCGAGCAGCAGATCGACGATCTGTTCGCCCGCGCAGCGGCGGATCCTGCGTACGAGCTGACGATCGATCTGGAGACCTGCACGATTACCGATCGCAGCGGGCTGAAGCTGACCTTCGAAGTCCAGGAGTCGCGGCGCCATCTGCTGCTCAATGGACTGGATGACATCGCCCTGACGCTCGAGCAAGAGGACAAGATCGCTCAGTACGAACATCTGCACGGCATCGCTTAACGACAGGTCACGCTGAAGAAGATGACAGATTTTTGCGCTCGCGGCGGCTTTCCTCAAACGCGCCTGCGCCGCCTGCGGCGCACGGCGTGGATTCGCGATCTGGTGGCCGAACATCGGCTCACGACCGGCGACTTGATCTGGCCGCTCTTCGTGCTCGAGGGCACCGCTCGGAGCGAACCGGTGGCCAGTCTTCCCGGCGTCGATCGGCTGAGCATCGATCGCTTGCTCGAGCAGGTCGCCGTCGCCATCGAACTGGGCATCCGCCTGGTCGCTTTGTTCCCCGTGACGCCGGCCGAGCGCAAATCGCCCGACGGGGAGGAAGCGCTCAATGCGGATAACCTGATCTGCCGCGCGACCGCTCAGATCCGAGAGCGCTTCGGCGACCAGATTGGCGTCATGTGCGACGTGGCCCTGGACCCTTACACCACGCATGGCCAGGATGGTCTGGTCCGCGACAACATCGTCGTCAACGATGAAACGGTCGACGTCCTATGCCGCCAGGCGGTCGTGCAGGCTCAGGCCGGGGCCGACGTGATCGCTCCATCGGACATGATGGACGGCCGCATCGGGGCTATCCGCGCGCGACTGGACGCCAGCGGCTTTGAGAACGTGCTGATCATGTCCTACGCCGCCAAATACGCGTCGGCCTTCTATGGCCCGTTCCGCGACGCGGTCGGGTCGAAATCCAGTCTCGGCTCGGGCGACAAGAAGACCTACCAGATGCAACCCTCGGCGACCGACGAGGCGCTCAGCGAAGTGGCCCTCGATTTGAAAGAAGGGGCCGACATCGTCATGGTCAAACCGGGCATGCCCTACCTGGACATCGTCCGTCGCGTTAAAGACGAGTTCCACGTGCCGACCGCCGTCTACCAGGTCAGTGGCGAATACGCGATGCTGGCGGCCGCAGCCCAAAACGGCTGGCTGGATCTGAAGGCAACGGTGCTCGAAAGCTTGTTAGGTTTCAAGCGGGCCGGGGCCGACATGATCCTCAGCTATTACGCCCTGCAAGCGGCTCGCTGGTTGGGAGAGGAGTAAGCGGTAAGCGGTAAGCTGTAAGCTGTAAGCGGTAAGCTGTAAGCGGTAAGCGGTAAGCTGTAAGCTGTTAGCTGTAAGCTGTTAGCTGTTAGCTGTTAGCTTTCGGGGCTTGGTTCTAGCATGATCGAAACTTCGCTGCGCGAGTGGTTGCGGTAGATGACCATTTCG
>JBQCJB010000617.1:0-3343 GCA_051953155.1 Aureliella sp.
CGGGTGTAAGCCGGGCCGCTCGGCCGGTTGGCGTACCTGGGCGACTCTGAGCGGAAGCCGTGGGACTCGAACCCACGAGCGGCCCGAGGCCGCCACCTGTTCTCAAGACAGGCCCCTCATCCGGCCGGATGGCTTCCATCAGGTTTGAGCCAGAGATCCGGGGGCTGGACTCGAACCAGCGGCCTCCGCGTTCAGGGCGCGGCGTCACTACCGTCAGCAACTGCCCCGGAGTTCGGGAAGGAGGAGTCGAACCCCCACCGCCTGATTCAAAGTCAGGGAGCCTACCGGTTAGCCGATTCCCGAGAGCGCCCCGCGGGAGTCGAACCCGCCTGTCGGACCTGGCAAGCCCGCGCCTGACCGCGCGGCCAGGGACGCATCAACTTTCGCTTCGAGAGCGGGATCGGGGAGTCGAACCCCGGTCGCCTGGTGGGAAGCCAGGAGTCGTGCCATTGGACCAATCCCGCGGACTTCAGGCGGAAGGGGAGGGAGTCGAACCCTCAAGGCTCATCGCTCGTCCGGATTCGAGCCGGGTGCCGTCGCCCATCGGCTTGCCCTTCCACTTGATAAAGCTCCGGCAGCAGGAATCGAACCTGCGTCTGGGCGATTAACAGTCGCCTTCCCGTACCAACACAGGACCCACCGGAATGTTTTTCGTTGCAGCCGGAATGTTCGGACTTGAACCGACAATCTCTGCGATGAAGAAGCGCCTAGTGAGAATTGAACTCACGTTTTCTGCATGGCAAGCAGATGGGTTACCACTACACCATAGGCGCCGTTTGTTGGCTCAACCAAATTGTCAAAGATCAAAGAGCACTGAGTGAGAATCGAACTCACGCAGCCGCTTTACGAAAGCGGTGTCATTCCACTAGACCATCAGTGCATATTTTCGCGAGTGGGATCGGTGGGCATCGAACCCACATCGGCCGGTTTAAGAGACCGGTGCATTACCTTGTCTGCCACAATCCCAAATAAGGCTGTAGGCGTTAGGCTGTAGGTTTTGAGGAATCGCTTCGCGATTTGCTTTCCTCAAGCCTCCGGCCTTTCGTCTCCGGCCTGTCAAAAGTCGGCGTGGAAGGAATCGAACCTTCGATCTTCGTCTTATAAGGACGCTGCTCGGACCAGCGAGCTGCACGCCGAACAAGTGAGGTCGGTAGGATTCGAACCTACGCTTCGCGGATTAAAAGTCCGCTGTGCTGCCGCTACACCACAACCTCATGAATGGTTATGGCTATGCGTTTCAAGCGGCTAATTGGTCGCCGACAATTAGTGATCGAAGTTGGTCGTACACGCATGGTTGCTCTCCCTTGTCGCTTGTGAAAATAGTGAGTAGAAAGTAGACCGCAGTAGACGCATGCGTCTTGTCTACTCTCTACTTTCTCGTGTCTACTGCTCTGCGGCTTCGCCGCAGTGGTAGACCTGAGAATTGAACTCAGCGCGACCCGCTTATCAGACGGATATGGACACCAGCCCTCGCCTACCATTGATTCAAGTCGGGCACCTCGGGGTCGAACCGAAAACCTCCTGCTCCCAAAGCAGGCGTGCTCCCATCTGCACCTCTGCCCGAATCGTTTGTCAGTGGACCTGCAGGGAGTTGAACCCTGGAGCCTTGAGTGCAAGTCAAAGCGCCGACCCGTCGGCAAGCCCATCGCTCGTGTCAGTGACTCGTGTGGGATTCGAACCCGACCTGGCTGGGCTTGAAAGACCAGCGACCTCACCAGAAGTCGAACGAGCCGCAATCGGTTATCTATGTGCGCACCTCTAGCGCAGTTGTTCTCACGTAAGTTTTTGCCACGTGCACATTCAGCGGACTGGGAGGTGCTCGAACCCTCGTCTGCGGTTCTTCAGACCGCCGCTAGACCGTCTCAGCTACCAGTCCATGTGCGTGTAAAACGTTGGAAAAAGGCACGAAAAAACCCGGTGTCACTTTGCGGGTAACACCGGGCTAGCCAACGTTGCTTCGTTAGTACCGCCGAGTGCTACCTCCGACCTGGACGCAAGGAGCGCGTATTCGCATCCTGGGACGCGATGTGACCCTGGTATCCATCAAATCGTTCGGTCAGTCTTGACCGGGTAAAGCTGGGTCGTATGGAGGTCATGATTCCGTATCCAGTGATCGATCGCTTATCGGGTTCCTAAACCGCAACACCATTGGTTGCGTGCTGCAGATATAGACGCTCGCTCGATGCTTTGGTTCGCAGAAAATTCCAGGCTGGCAAAATTTCGCGCAATTCAAGGCATCAATTGGTTAAACGCACTTGCCAACCAAAAGTATCCGTGGAGACGCACAGAATCGAGCATTTTTCTCGACTACGAGTCTACGGTGCGAGGAAGTGGCTACTGATTGCTCCGGCACTACTGAGGTTGGATCAACGCTCGCGAGCGACCCAGAACCCGTATACTTGAGACATCAGCCAGCATCAGGCAAACCACAAGCTTCCTGTATTACCTACGGGGTCGGTGCATTCGAATCATGCGACTACCACATCCAGAGCACCATCGAACGGATCGCATTGGATGGCTTCGCGCCGCCGTACTTGGCGCGAACGATGGGATTGTGTCTACCGCGAGTTTGGTCGTCGGAGTGGCTGCCGCAAATACTGGGAGCAGTGATATTCTCGTCGCCGGCGTCGCAGGACTGGTGGCCGGGGCCATGTCGATGGCTGCCGGCGAGTATGTTTCGGTAAGCTCGCAGGCGGACACTGAGAAGGCAGACATCGAACGAGAACGGGCCGAACTTGCCGCCGCCCCAGAACACGAGCATGCGGAGCTGGCTGCGATCTACGTAAAGCGTGGGCTTGATCCAACGCTAGCCAGCCAAGTGGCCGACCAGTTGATGAAACATGATGCCTTGGCGGCTCATGCGCGAGACGAGCTCGGTATCTCGGAGACGCTCAGTGCTCGACCTGTGCAAGCCGCATTTGCGTCGGCTGGTACCTTTGCCATCGGAGCTGCGATGCCACTACTGATCGCTGTGCTGACGCCACCACGCGCCCTGATCCCAGTGGTCGTCGCTGGCTCGATTCTGTTCCTCGCATTACTCGGCGGCTTCGGAGCTTATGCAGGTGGCGCACCGTGGTTGAAAGCCGCGATGCGAGTTACCTTCTGGGGCGCACTCGCAATGGCAATCACGGCTGGCGTTGGAGCACTTTTCGGTGCTGCCGTCTGAATGACTCGTCGCCGCTGGGCGATCAACTCCTAGCAAGCGACGAGCAACCCGTCTTTGACGACGAGCTCTGCGGTTTGCGTCGTAGCTTTGGTCTGATTCAACTCGCCTCGCAGAATCTTGACGTCGGACGGAGCCTCAATGCCGAGAGTGATTCGGTTGCCCTGGATCCGCACGACT
>JBQCJB010000618.1:0-2718 GCA_051953155.1 Aureliella sp.
AGCGCCCGCGCGCGCAGTCCGCCGCGCGCCGAGCGGATACCCGCAACAGCCAGCTGGGATACGGACACGCCGAGCATGCCAGCGGCCAACGAAGCGGTAGCAGTGCTTAAAAGCGGCATCGGCGATCAGTGACTTGTTCGAGCTAAGAATTAAAGCGTAGCGACACGTGTTAACCATACGTCGTAGGACAGGCCTCTGGCCTGTCAAAGCGCCAAACTCTTATCATCGCCATCTCACCGCCATCGACGTACTGGCTGACAGCAGCGCAGCGAACCCCAACCCGCGCAGCGCGACCAACGTAAGGCGATTTCAACCCAGACCTCAAGCCCTGAGAAACTTTGGCGGTCGTATGAGCTGTAGCGCGTGTGCACGGCGTTTGCGCAAACTATGCTGGATAGGATGTTTGCGACGACGGTCGATGGTCCAGTAATGCGGAAAAAATTTCAAAATTCCCTAAAGCTTTGTGCGTCTTGAGCTTGGTGTTGGAACGCGGTTGGCGAAGCGTGAAATAGATTTGAAAAAGCTCTGGCATGGCGCCACAATGGCTCTGTCCAGATTTCAGGTATCGTGTGACCACTTGTATTTCGAGATGGATTGGGTTGCCATGAAGCGTCATTCGCGAGCATCTCTCGTTGCGGCTTTGGTTCTCTCGGGAATCTCGAGCTCATCCGTTTCGGCCCAGTGCGGCCCGACAATTTCGGTCGTGCCCAAAGTCATCATGGAAGAACAACTGGAAACGCGTTACCGGTTGATCTACGAAACCGAGTACGAGCAGCGCGAGGTGGTCAGCCAGCGGCCCGTGCTCAAGACGCGCACTGAAAAGCGCATGGTGGCGGTGACCAAGCCGGTCGTCGAAACGAGCACCGTTCAGGAAACGTATACGGTGCTGACGCCTGTTCGCAAACAAGAGATCGTCGATCGCAGTTATTACAAGACGGATTACGTCACCGAAACCGCGCAGCGCGAAGAAGTCTATACGACGCTCCGCCCGGTCGTCGAAACGCAATACCAAACGCAACAAGTCGTCGTCCAACGCCCAGTCGTCGAAACGCAGTATCAGACGCAGCAGTACGTCACTTACGCACCCGTGACGACGTACCAGAACGCGACGGTCGACGCCGGCCAGTACGTGGCTCAGCAATATTGCGTGCCGGGCACCAGCCGGTATCGCTTGGGCTACCTCCCTAGCGGAACCGCTGTCGATACGACGACCGGTTTGCCGTTCTATCACCGGGCGCAGTTCGGCTGGGTTCCTCAACAAACGCCACCGTCGACGTTCACCGCCATGTACTACCAACCGAATCTGCAGCAGGTCGCGGTTCCACAAACATCGTATATGCCCCAGATTCAACAGCAGCAGGTGCCAGTACAAGTCACGCGGATGCAGAGCGAAGTTGTGCAACAGCAGGTGCCGATCAACGTCACCAAGATGGAGCCTATCGAAGAACGCCGTATGGTCCCGTACACGACTCAAAAACCGGTGACGCAGTACGTCGAGCGGAAGGAACCCGTCGAGCGAATCGAATACGTCCAGCAGCAAATGGTCCGTCCCAAGACCGTGCAGAGAACTTCGTACAAGACCGAGAACGTCGAGCAAGAGGTTCAAGTTTCCTACTACGAAATGGAAGAAGTCCGTACGCCGGTCCGGGTCGCTCGCCAGGTACCGCGTTACGTGGCCGAGACGGTCAAGAAAATGGTCCCGCGGACGGTCTACAGTCCGGTGACGCTGAACTATTACGACCCGTATTCGTCAGCCATCAGCCAGGGATATTCGTCCTTCGCGCCGATCGTCAGCGAGTCGACCGTGGTGTCGCCATCGGCCAGCGCTGCCGATTGCCCGCCAACGCTCACCGCACCGGTGACGCCCCCGGCCAGCACCTCCTCGGGCACCGGAGCTTCCGCGGCCACAGGGGCTGCAGCCGGAGCGAGCAGCGGTGCTGCGGCTGCCGGTAGTGAACAGAAACTGCAAAAGGTAGAAGTCGGCGACCTGCCGCAGAAAAAGGAGAGCAACGGCAGCCCGAGCGACAAGTCCGCCGGCGCCGACTCGGCCACCTCGAACGCAGGCCAGAACCAGGCTCCCAGCGCCGGCCAAGAGGGCGAGCCGAAGGCCAACGGCAATGGCCAAGGCAGCGACGCCAATTCCAGCGGCGGACTGGAACTCAGCCCGTCGGACGGCACCCCCAAGGCCTAATGCCGTTCGACGGCACGGTAGACATCACCGCGGGACCACCAGCGTGAACACACCGTGCCTGCGTTACCCTCTTGCTGCAGGTCTCTCTGCCGACGAGATCCACCTTTGGATACTCGACGCCATGCCCCCTCCGGGCGTTCAAAGGGAGCTGGCGTCCATTCTCGATGCCGCGGAAGCCGCCAGGGCTGCTCGCTATCGCAGCGAAGCAGCCCGCACTCGGTTTCAAGTTGCCCGCGGCGCTCTGCGCGAGTTATTGTCACGCTACTGCAACGTCCCGGCGAAGAACATTGCGTTTGAAACGAACGAGTTCGGCAAGCCGCAGTTGGCCGTTGCGTCGCTTGCAGCGCCGGTGCGTCAGGCTGGACTAGAATTCAACCTGTCGCACTCAGGCGACGTGATCGCGATCGCTATCGCGCGTGGCTTTGCCGTGGGAGTCGATGTCGAGCGGATCGAGAGCAGTGCCGCGCCCGAAGTGATCGCCAGGCATTGCTTCACCCAAGCCGAGATTGCGGCCCTGTCCGGGCTAG
>JBQCJB010000619.1:0-5611 GCA_051953155.1 Aureliella sp.
CGAAGCGTCCGACCTTGGCGGCGACCTCCAACTCGTACGCGGGCCAGCCGCGATCGATGACATCCTGCGGATAGAATTTCGAAAAGTGCTGTCCGATGATCTCGCTGGCGCGGTAGCCCTTCAGCCGTTCGGCCCCGGCATTCCAGCTGGCGACGTGGCCGCCTGAATCGAGCATGAAGATGGCGTAGTCGACCGTGTTCTGAACGATCAACCGCAACAGTTCCCCTTCGCGGCGAGCCCGGCGCGTCTCTTGAAACAGCCGCACGAAGCCTTGCACCTTGGCTTGGACGATGATCGGCGAGAGGGGCTTGAGCAAGAAATCGACCGCCCCAAGCGAATACCCCATCTCGACCTGGGCCGTATCGATATCGTCGGCTGTCAGAAAAATGATCGGCGTATGTTGGGTTCGCGGGTTACTGCGAATGCGAGCCGCGACATCAAAGCCGCTCAAACCTGGCATCCGCACGTCGAGCAAAACGACGGCGAACTCCTGGGCCTCGATGCGCTCGAGTGCTTCCTCACCGGAACTGGCGTCGACCAGATCATAGTCGCCACCTTCCAGAATCGCCCGCAGAGCAATCAGATTGGCGCGAGCGTCGTCGACCAACAGGACCTTGGCACATTCAGGACGTGAGCCTGCACCAAAAGCCGGAGGTTCGAGCAGTTCGGCCATTGAGACGCCTTATTCATTCAGCATGAATCGATAAGAATCGGGGACGTGCAGGTGTCGGCCAAACCAGCTTCCGCACATTATACCAGCGACCCCTGCGACCGAAAGAACTAATCGGCGTGTCGCAAATTCGCCAAATTTGTGCGAGACCAAAGACTTTGTCGAACTTGTAAGGTCGGGAATTTACCGGCAAATTGCAACTTTTCAGCGGCCTGGGGAAGTGCCACAATAGTTGAATATCGAAACCACGTCCCGACCTGCCGCTTCCGGGGCAACCCTGCTCGCCCTCCTATCCGTCCCACCGCGCCGGGAAACATCCGCACTATGGCATGCAATACTACGGCACGCAGTCGACGTACGCCGAGGCTTATCGCCAGTGCCGCCCCTTGGTTGCTGGCACTCGCTCTGCTTCTACCCGCTCACGCAGCGGAACCGACGCCCAGTTTTTTCCGCGGGCTGAATCTCAATGGCCCGGCACTGACGATCGATGGCCAGAAGTGGGAAGGCCACGACAGCCGACATTACGTCTGCAAAGATAAAGCCTTCGAGAATCAAGCCGTCCCGCTGCAGCCGGAGACCGACTCCGAGCGGGCGAAGATGATTCGCAGCAGCCGCTGGGGCGGCAATCGCGTCGAACTGACCGACGTGCCAGTCGGCGAGTACTCGCTCTTTCTCTACGTCTGGGAAGACAACAACGCCGAGTCATATTCGTTGTTCGTCAACGGTCGACCCGTCATCAGTGGCTACAGCAGCGGCTCGGCCGGACACTGGGAAAAACTCGGACCGTGGACGACGGCGCCGATCGACAACAAGATCGTGCTGACCAGCCAAGGCGGGGCGGCAAACTTCTCCGGTATCGAACTTTGGCGCGGACGCTACGACGGCATTAACGAAACGATCAGCGAAGACGAACTGGCATTTTTCGAGAAGCGCATCCGACCGCTGCTGTCTGAAAAATGTTATGAGTGCCACAGTGCGCAAGCGGAAACGCCCGAAGGGGAGTTGCTCGTCGACTCGCGGGCGACGTTGCGCCGCGGCGGGGCGAAAGGGGCCGCCGTCGTGCCGGGGAACCCGGATAAAAGTCTGCTAGTCGAAGCCGTGCGTTATCGCAATCCGGACCTGCAGATGCCGCCGGATGAAAAACTATCCCAGGAAGAGATCGCCGATCTGGAACGCTGGGTGCGCACGGGTGCTCCCGATCCGCGCATCCGTCCGACGCACCACCTCGGCAAACAAATCGATGTAGCCGCAGCTCGGGAGTTTTGGTCGCTGCGAAAGATTGCTGCCCCCAGCCCGCCGCCGGTCAACAACCGCCGGTGGCCGCGAACGGACATCGATCGCTTTATTTTGGCGAAGCTCGAAGAACAAGGGCTGGAACCGGCCGCCGATGCCGATAAACGCACGCTGATCCGCCGCGCCACCTACGACCTGATCGGATTGCCTCCGACACCTGCCGACGTCGCTGCCTTTCTGGCTGACAATTCCGACGATGCGTTTGCGCGCGTGGTCGAGCGACTGCTCGAATCGCCGCGGTATGGCGAGCGTTGGGGGCGTCACTGGCTGGACGTCGTCCGCTACGCCGATACGGCGGGGGATAACTCGGACTACCCGGTTCCTCAAATGTACCTGTATCGCGACTGGGTGATCGATGCTCTGAATCGCGACCTGCCTTACGACGAATTCGTGGCCGATCAACTGGCGGGCGACCTGCGCGGTGGAGCGAGTGACCAGCAGCGTTTCGAGCGAATCATCGCCACTGGCTACCTGGCCAATTCCCGCCGCTTTGGTTCGCGAGTGGACGATTATCCGTGGCATCTGACGATTGAGGACACGATCGACAATTTGGGGCGTGCGTTCTTGGGCCTCACGCTCAGCTGCGCCCGCTGCCATGATCATAAATTCGATCCGATCACTGCCCGCGACTACTACGGACTGTATGGGATCTTTAGCAGCACGCGATACCCTTGGCCCGGCATCGAGCTGGACAAACGACAGCGCGACTTTGTGCCCTTAGTTTCGCCGGATCGACTGGCCGACTTGGAGCGGGCTCAGGCGCAGCGGCTGAAAGAACAGTCGCGGCTCAGCGGCGAAGTTGCCAAACTGAAAAAGGAAGTGGCTAAGGCGAAAGGAGACGAAAAGTCGGCGCTGGAAAAGGAACTGCAGCAAGCTGAACGCCGGGCGACAGAGCACCGGCAACAGAAGGCCCTCTTCGAGACCGCATACGCCGTGTCTGATGCCCAAGCATGTGCCGACGCGGCCCTCCAAATCAAGGGAGATCCGGCGCGACTGGGCGACGTGGTGCGGCGTCATTTTCCAACGGTCCTTGGAGGCGAAGAACTGCCGGAGACAACGTCAGAAAGTGGTCGCCGCGAACTGGCCGCCTGGCTGGTTTCGGCTGACAACCCGCTGCCGGCCCGCGTGATGGCCAACCGCATCTGGGGCTATCACTTCGGCCGCGGCATCGTGCCGACGCCCAATGACTTCGGCAAACAAGGCAAACCTCCCTCGCATCCTGAATTGCTCGATTACCTGGCGACACAGTTTCGCTCCGGCGGCTGGTCGATCAAATCGTTGCATCGATCGATCATGTTGTCGCGGGTCTACCAGCAGTCGAGCCAGCGGAGCTCGCGAGCGATTGAACTCGATCCGGGCAATGTCTACCTGGCCGGCTTTCCGCGGCGACGGCTGGACGCCGAAGCGATCCGCGATTCGCTGCTCGTCTTGGGCGGGAACCTCGATCTCTCGCCGGCCGGTCCGCATCCCTTCCCTGCCCAGGACACCTGGGACTTCACTCAGCACAAGCCCTTCAAAGCGATCTATGAAACGCGGCGGCGCAGCGTCTACTTGATGACCCAGCGCATCCAACGCCATCCCTTTCAAGCTGTCTTCGATGGCGCCGATCCTTCGACCAGCACGGCCGTCCGTCTGACCAGCACGACGCCGCTGCAGGCTCTCTACCTGCTGAACGATCCGCTGGTCCATGAGCAAGCGAGTCTGGTGGCGGAACGAATTTCCCGCGGCAACGAGAGTGCGGAAGCTCGGATTGAATCCGCTTACCAGCTGCTGTTCGCCAGGCCAGCCAGCGCGGACGAAATCGACGCGGGCAAAAACTTTTTAGCGCAAGCTGGCGAGCTTTTGCAAAGCACGGGCAAGGCAGGCGGTGACAATGCAGAAGAAGCGTGGCGGGCGTATGTTCGCTCTCTGGTGCGTCTCAATGAGTTCGTTTACCTGGACTGACCATGGCCATGAAATCGTCTGACAACTTCCACTCAGTCACGCGCCGCGCCGTCATCCAGTCCTTGGCCGCCGGTTCGCTGCTGATGCCGGGCCTCTTGTCCGAATTGTTGGCCGATTCGGCTGTTGCAGCCGACGATCCGCTGTCGCCCAAGCATCCGCACTTCGCCGCCAAAGCCAAGCGAGTCATTTTCGTATTCTCCAACGGCGGCGTGTCGCACATGGATACGTTCGACTACAAACCGGAACTCTTCAAGGCTGATGGAAAAAAGACGGGTGCTGGCGGAGGTTTGTCGAATCAGCAGCGAGTGTTGCTCAAGCCTATGTGGCAATTTCGGCCGGGCGGACAGTGCGGCACGCTGATCAGCGATCTGTTTCCGCATTTGCGCCACTGTGCCGACGACCTGTGCGTCATCCGTTCGCTCCACGGGAATGACAACGAGCATTACAACGCCACGCTCGGCATGCACACGGGTTCGTTTTTCTTTGCGCGTCCGAGCATCGGTTCGTGGGTCAGCTACGGCCTCGGGACTTTTAATCAGAACTTGCCGTCGTTCATCGCCCTTGCGCCGCAGATGCCCTACGCGGGCACGCAAATTTTTAACAACGACTTTCTGCCAGCCTACCATCAAGGAGTGCGCGTCATCGGTGGCAGCGAACCGATCGCCAATCTCGCCCGTCGCTCGCAGCAAGCCGGTCTGCAGGAGCTGGAGTTGGGACTGGCCGATGTGCTCAACAATCGCCATCTTCGCCAGCGGATGAACGACTCGGACTTGTCGGCCCGCATCCGCAGTTTCGAGACCGCTTTCCATATGCAGAGTGAAGCGCCTGAGGCGTTCGATCTGGCGCAAGAGGACGATCGAACGCTCCAGCTCTACGGACTGAAGCGTGGGCAAAACGAGGGTTTTGGCTGGCAGTGCCTGGTGGCCCGGCGCTTGGCGGAGCGTGGAGTGCGGTTCATCGAGCTGGTCGATGGCAGCAGCAGTCACAACTGGGACCAGCACGGCAACATGGCCGAGCATGCCATCCATGCCAAGAACATCGACCAGCCGCTGGCAGGTCTGCTGCGCGATCTGAAGAACCGAGGCATGCTCGACGACACGCTGGTCGTCTGGACGACAGAATTTGGGCGGACTCCGGGAGTGGATGGCGAAACGGGACGAGGTCACCACAGCGCTTGCTTCTCGTCATGGCTCGCCGGCGGCGGTGTCCGTGGCGGGATGACGTACGGGACGACCGACGACATCGGCGCGACGGTAGCGACCGATGGCGTGCATGTCCACGACTTCCACGCCACGATCCTGCACTTGCTGGGCATCGATCACAAACGCTTGACCTACCGGCACGCCGGCCGCGACTATCGTTTGACCGACGTCCACGGCACGGTCGTCCAGCAAGTGCTCGCCTGAAGCGAGTCCGCAGCCAAATCGATCGCGAATTGGAGCAATCGTCCCGAACGCAGCTCACAAAGTCAGGCGGCTCGCAAAGTCAGGCGGCTCGCATCGTCAGGCCGCTCGCAAAGTGAAGCAGAGAGCAAAGTAGCGCAGAGAGCAAAGTAGCGCAGAGAGCAAAGTAGCGCAGAGAGCAAAGTAACACGGAGTGCAAACTAACGCGGAGCTCGAAATACAACCGGTCTCCCCCTCGCCCCGCTTCGGGGAGAGGGGGCTGGGGGGTGAGGGGCAGCGCTGCCGCAACGCCTCGCTCGAA
>JBQCJB010000620.1:0-4345 GCA_051953155.1 Aureliella sp.
TGGCAAAGCTCAAGGACGCTTCGGGCGCGATCCGCCAGGTGGCGATCGTGTGGTACAGCTGCACGGGGTCGCCGCTACCGTCGGGCGCAATGTCCTCGGGGCGCTGGCCCCACGGCGCATTGGAGATCGACTCGATATTCAGCGCTCGCTCCAGCAGCGCCGCTGCGGCGCGCACGCCGGCCATGTCGCCGATCGGTCCGCATTCGCAGGTGATCGACGGACAGAACTGGGCGAAGGCCTGAGTCTGCACTCCCTTGGGACGCTGGAAATACAGCACCCGACGACTGAACAACGCGGCCAGTCGCAGGTGTTCCACATTTAGAGAACAGATGCATGCGTAAAACGGGTTGCGACCCGAGTTGTTGTGCAGATCGATGCTGGCGGCAACTTTGCGCTCGACCATCGTCGCGACCACGCGGCGCATCATGCTATGCACGGGCGTCGGCGGCAGCTCGGACCCTGGCCAGACGCGGTTGTAGTCGGGTTGATGAGCCAAGTATCGCGCGGCTTCGGAGGCCGCCTCGACGTTGCCGACAAAGATCGACAGCGACCGCGGTAAGCGCGTCGTGCGGTAGTTGGCCAGCACCTGCTGCACAGCTTTTAGCCCCACGTCCTCGTCACCGTGCAACAGCACCGAAACGAACAACGTCGAATCGCGGCGGCCGCTGAGGTGCATGAGGGTCGGGCGCGGCAGGACGCGTCGCACGAGCACGGCGGGCACCGTCAGCAGTTCGTCAGGAAAGTCGGTCCGCTCGTCCAGTTCGGCGGGCTCGGCATCAGCAGGCATCATCTACCATTCATGCACGGGTTTCTTGGTGGCCTGACAAGCCAGGTAGTCGGCCAGAATCGCGAACACGTCTCCGTGGTGCCGGCGATCCGCGTCGAGCTGCCAAACGGCGGCCGTCCGGCCACTTTGCACGCGCTCGGTCAGCACCTCGCGAGCCGTCTCGATCAATGTGGCGTCGACACTCAAATCGACCAGACCGTCCCAGGCCAGCGGCAGCCACTGCTCGAGCAGCAACTCCTTCAGCACCCATGGACGTCCCTGCCAGGTAACCTGCGCGGCCAAGCCGTAGCGGGCGGCCTCGTAAAAGTTCGACTTGGCCGCTGCAAACGGTAACTGGCTCTCCGGCGCCGGCGCTTGGCCGGCCAGCGAGTGCGCCAGCCCGATCGCCAGGGCCATGTTGGCGAACATGTCGATGGCGGTTGGACCGGCCGACATGACGCGGTGTTCGATGCGCACGTGTGGCGCGCCCCCCGGTTCAAAGCCGATCAGCGGCCGGTTCCAACGCCACACCGTACCATTGTGCAGTCGCAGATGCGGGACGGTTTCCGGCGGATCGCTGAGCGTGACCGGCAGCAGCGGCGGATAGTCGCGCGCCGTCGCTTCGAGCAGCCCGAGAAAATCGGGGCTGGCGTAAGCTTCGCCGAAGGAAACGCGGCGCAGCCGATGCCCCGTATCGACCGCCTGTTCGAACACCGCGATCCGGGTGTCGTGCCACAAGCGTTTGCCAAACAACCAGACCGCATTGGCCGCCGCGGCCACCGTGGCTGCCGAAGCAATCGTGAATGCGTTGAAGTACCGCGATGCCCGTTCCAAAGGAATTTTTAAATGGACTTGCAGCGACGTGGCGGCCGCTTCCAACATGACGTCCAGGTGCTGCGTGTGGAGGCAGTCGATGCCTTCGATGTTCAGCTCCAGCGGCTGCCCGCGGCGCATGCGAAAGACCTGACGATTCAAAGCGGCAAAACGAAAACGGGGCGTCATGTTCGCCGCGCACAACATCTCGCGGGTCACCGTCGGCAACGTGCCGATGCACGTCGTCCGCAAATTCAGCCGAGCTGCGATCTCGCCGCAGGCCTGCCAGGTGCTGAGCAATTCCTGCTGCATCTGTAGCAGGCCGTTTCCGCGCACCAACTGCGGCTGGACATTGAGTTCGAAGTTGAACTTTGCCAGCTCGGGAACGACCGACTCGCGCGAGACCGATTCGAGAAACTGGCCGTTGTCGGGCGCGGGGCGCCCCTCGGCGTCCAGTAACCACGCCTCCAGTTCGAGCCCGGCAGTCGGTTCCTCGTACGCAAACCGCCTCTCGCGCTCCCAGTTGCGCAGCAAGGCCAACTCGGTTGCCATGCGCTGCTGAAATTCCGCAAAGTCCCGCTCCTCGAAGTGAACTTTGGAAATCTCCTCACCCATGGCAAACAAAACTTTCGCTCAGTCGATGATCACAAACTCGTTGCAGTTGAGCAAAGCCAGGGCAGCGGTCACCAGTCCGCGCCGCTCCTGATCGGACTCACCCAGAGTTGATTTGAGCAATTCGTATTCCATAGCCGTCGGGCGGCGGGCCAGAACCCGCTGCCAGAGAAACTCTGCCAACCGGCCCTGACGCGAGTGCGCAGCCGGCGAGTGAGAAACGCCGTCGACGCCCGGCTGGTCAACTCTCTCACTTGCCCGCTCGTTTGCCCCGTCGACATGTTCGAGCGCCTGGTCGGCCAGCGCGGCTGCGATGTCGAGCGAAAATTCGCTATTCAGCAGCAGGAGCGACTGTGTGGCTGTGACCGATTGCCCGCGCTGCGGACAACTGGCGCCGGCATCGGGGCGGTCGAACGTTTCAAAGATCGGATAGCGCAGGTTGCGGCGGGCGAACACATAAATGCTCCGCCGGCAATGATCGGCCGGATCGGCGCTCGTCTTCCACTGCCCCGGCAAAAGGGTGCTGACCAGTTCGCTGGGCAGCGGCGGCATGACGCTCTTGCCGCCAGCGCGACGGTCGAGCCAACCGGCCGTCGATAAGAGCGCATCGCGCAGCATCTCTCCGGTCAGCCGCCGCCGTGGATAGCGGCTGTAGGCCCGGTTCTCCGGATCGCGCTCGAGCCGCAAAGCAAAGGTCGATCCGCCCTCGCCCTGACTGGCCAGCGCGGGCGCGCCGGTTACCTCCGCGGCGGGCGGCAACGAAGCTTGACGGTAAGTGGCCGAAAGCAAAATCTGCCTTCGCAGTCGCTTGAGACTCCACTGGCCTTCTTTCAGTTGGCAAGCCAGCCAGTCGAGCAATTCGCCGTGCGTCGGTTCGATGCCGACCAGTCCGAGATCGCTGGGCGTGGCGGCCAAGCCACGCCCGAAATTCGACTGCCACAGGCGATTAGCCATCGTCCGCGCCGGCAACGGGTTTTCATCGCTCGACAACCAATCGGCAAACGCCAACCGCGGATGGTCTGCCGCCGCGATCGCCTGGACTGTCGGTTCGGCCGACGCAATCCGCGGCACGCTGCGGGTCAGCACGACGCTCGGGCGACGATGATCGCCACGCTGGTACAGGTAGGCCGGCGGTGGATCGGATTGCTCCTGCATCGTCACCCACGGCTTGTCGCGTTTCAGTTCCGCGACGCCCGTTTCGAGAACTCCGCGCAAGCGATAAAAATCGGCTTGGCTGAGCGGGTCGTATTTGTGATCGTGGCAGGCCGCACAGCCCAGCTGCAGCCCCAAGAGCACCGAGCCAACCGTGCCGGTCATCTCATTGAGCAAGTTGTGCCGGCGTTCTTGCTGGTCATTGATGTCGGGCATATCGGGACCGGCCAGGCAGAACATCGTCGCTACGTCGCCGCCGGCTGGATCGATCAGATCGCCGGCGACCTGCAAGCGCATAAACTGGTCGTAGGGCAAATCGTTGTTCAGCGCGTCGATTACCCAGTTCCGGTAGCGCCACGCATCGGGGCGCACTTTGTCGTGCTCGAAGCCATCGGTTTCGGCAAATCGCGCCAGGTCGAGCCAACTTTGGGCGGCATGCTCGCCCAGCGCGGGCGAAGCCAACAATCGATCGACGGCGCGCAGGTACGCATCGGGCGCCTCGGCCGCTTGCTCTTCGAAGCGCGCAAGCGCATCCGGTGCAGGGGGCAAGCCGGTCAAGTCGAGCGTCAAGCGGCGAAACAAGTGCCCAGGCTCGGCTTCCGGAGCCAGGTCGAGCCCGAGCTTTCGTAGCTGTACCGAAATAAAACTGTCGATCGCTCCCAGCGGCTGTGCGCCGCCGGCGAGCTTCGCCACTCGCTGGCCTGGATTGTCATCAGCGGGTTTGCCGTCGGCCGGTTTGCCGTCGGCCGCTGCGTTCTCGGACTGACCAGACTGGCCTGAGTTCACTGGCACCGCAGGCATCGACAGCGGCCGAAACGACCAGTGCTCGCGGTCCGAATCACCGATCGGCGTTTCTTCCAGCGCGGTCTCGGAACTGGCTGGAATCTCGGTGGGTCCGTCGACGGCCTCGAGTCTCTGGCCAAAGCCCCCGACCAAGCCCCAACCGCACACGGCCATCGCCAGCAGCGGCCACTTCCAGGCCAAGGCCCGGCATTGCCGCTG
>JBQCJB010000621.1:0-5432 GCA_051953155.1 Aureliella sp.
ACATCAGCGGTTTTCAGTTTGCCGAGCAGCTGCGGGCCGATGAACTGTTTCAGGGCACCAAGCTCGTGGCCCTGTCTGGTTTGGATCAGGAAGAGGACCGCCGCCTGGCTTACCAGGCGGGCTTTGATCACCACATGGTCAAGCCGGTTTCCGTTCAGGCGCTGCGGCTCTTGCTGGCTTCGTAAGCCTGCGCGCGGCCGGCTGCGGCAGGGCTCGGCTCACTCAAACAGGCTGCCCTGCAGCGGTTCGGTGAAGACGCGCGTAAGCAGGCGTAGCGTTTCCTGCTCGATCCCCGGACAAGAACTGGCTCGCGGTCCGGCGATGTTGACGGTGCGGATTTTGTTGTCGACCAACCAGCGCTGGATCGCCGGCACGTCCAGCGGCCGATCCAGCCGCACGCGCAGCGCCGGACGCGCGTGTTTCTGGGCCATGCGATAGGTCAGCAGCGTGCCGCGCTGCAACCGCTCTTTGTACAGCAGCAGAGTTCCGTCGGAATCGACGACGTTCTGCTCGGTGCGGACCGCATATTCGGTCGCCTCCGTCTCGTGGAGTTGGTACCGGCTGGGAATGACGCCATCCTCGGCCAGCCGCCCGCGAGGACACCAACCACCATGTTCGATGTTCAGCGAGATCGCCGCGTCGAGCGCCGCTCGATCGACTCCCGTCTGACCGCCGGACACGATGCGCTGGACGCCGAGCATCGGTGATTACGCCCTACGGGGTTATTGGTTTTGAAGCAACGTTTGCCCAATGGCAAAGATCTCTTCGGCATCGAGAACCAGATCGTTCTGCGTGAACAGAGCGCGGACCGCCGCGCGATGAATCTTCATCTTCAGTCCACCGACCCCGATCGCTCCGTCGTCGAAGCGGTTGCCGCGCTGGACCGCTTTGTCCATCGCGCCGATGCCCTCGATACCCTCGGGCGGGACCGCATTTAAGTCAACGGCGACACGCAGTCCGCCAGCAGCCGTCAGTTGCTTGGCTGAGACCATGCGCACGCCAGCGGCGCCGCAGCTGAACAAAGCCGTGGCGCTCTCGAGCGCCGTGCTCAAGGCTCCCTCGTCGCCGACGGCGACTGGCTGGATATGGTCGCCACGACCCTCGGTATTCGCCGCTCGCAGTTGGTCGCAGGCTGCCGTGGCTTTGCGCAAGTCGCGCGAGCCGAGCAGCACATTGGCGCCCTGGCCATAGAGCAGCCGGGCCACGCGTTGGCCGACCGGTCCGGTACCGCCGAGCACCAGGCAAGTGCTGCCGCCCAGCGGGATGTGGCGAGCAGCCGAGAGGACGGCTGCCGAAGCGGTCGTGTTCGCGCCGTTGCCATCGAACATGACCGAACAACGCACTGGGCCAAAGAACGCCCGCCTCACTTCCTCCAAGAGGGCTTCGCCCTGGGCAACGCTCGAACCGCCGATAAAGATGGCGGTGTTCTTCAGCTCGCTCGGCCCGCGAGTAAACATTGCCCCGTGCACCAAGCCGCGGACGCCGGAGGGCTCGACGCCAGCGTATTGCAGCAGGTGATCGACGCCCGAGTCGACAGCGACGACAGCGTCGAAAACGCTGGCGTGTTTGTCCGAGTCCAACTGCACCAGAATCCGCGCAAAATCCATCGCCTGAGCCCGCTTCGAAAGGGATTTTTCCGCCCGGTCAGCCGGCGCTCACACGCGGCGGTTCGCTGTTTCCGCCGAAGCCGCGCCCGTCGGCGGCAGCTGAACTTCGGCGCCGTGCGCAAGTGCGGCCGAGCCTGCAGCCGAGGCGGCGGCAGGCTGCCGACGAAACTCTAGAAGCCCTTGAACGGGTGCTCGGCTTTGTCCTTGCCGGCGACCATGTCGGCTGCCGTTGGAACGCCCTTCATGGCATTGGCGATGGCTTGCTTGGTGGCTTCGTAGTTGTACTTGTAGATCTTGGCATTGTCTTCGGCGGCCGGGTGAATGAAGACGCCGCAGACGATCACCAGGTCTTCGGCCTGGTCGGCGGGAATGACTTTGTCGGCTACCGAGTCAGCCACGGCCTTGGCCACGGCGGCTTGCGCCGGTCCGAACATTTGCACGACTTGCTTCATGCCCTTCATCGTGACCTTGGTAATCATGACCGTCGACGGCTTGACCGGCGCGTTGGGGGCCAAGACGGCCAGCAGATTGGTGTGGCCTTCGGTTTGGTTGGCCAGGGCGTTGGCGAAAGCCGTGCCTACCGGGCCAGTCTTGCTGCCGATCATCAGGTCGATGTGCGCAATTTCGTTACCGTCACCAACGAGCGATTCGCCTACGAGCAATGACATGGGGTGTTCCTTCGTGCAAACTTCGGGGGAAAACTGGGGAAGTGTCGATTCGCGAAAGAGTCTGCGATGCGCTGTTAGTAGCGCTCCGTCAGCCAGGCTCACAGAAGGTAACAGAGCTTGTTGTGATTGCAAGCCAGCCGGCCGGCCGCGCCGCGGTCGCTCGGCAATTGCGGTTTGCAAGCCGCAGAGCTGCGTTTTCAATGAAAATTTGTTGGAGGCGGATTTTGTTTGGTGTATGCTAGAAATCGCGTTCGTGGCTACCGGTGCATAAAAATTCTGGCAATTGACCCGCAAATTGAGCAGAACCGATCGCCGCGGGAAGTGAGGCGCCCGCCGCGTGTGTCCCATGCCGCCCGACGCAAAAGGAACAGAGGGGACTGAAGGCAAACTTTTTAAAGGACTCATCCGATGCTGAAGCGTTTTTTCTTCTCGATCGCCTGTTGTGCAAGCGCCGCCATGGCCGTGGCTCCGCTGTCGGCTGAGCCCAAACGCGGCAAAGCCGCCCCGATTCCCACCGAGAGCCTCGAACAGGTCGAAATGTTCGACGGCATCAAACAAGGCAAAATCGAAGTCGCCCTTGTCCCTAAGGATTCTTCCCAGGGCACCGTGGTCATCACCAACAAAGGTGACAAGCCGCTGAACATCAAACTGCCCGCAACCTTCGCCGGTGTGCCTGTCCTCGCCCAAATGGGCATGGGTATGGGCGGCATGGGGATGGGAGGCATGGGTGGAATGGGAATGGGAGGTATGGGCGGAATGGGCGGCATGGGCATGGGCGGTATGGGGGGAATGGGAGGCATGGGCGGCGGCGGTCAAGGAATGGGCGGCGGCATGGGTGGCATGGGCGGCATGGGCATGGGAGGCATGGGTGGCATGGGCGGAATGGGAGGCATGGGAGGTATGGGAGGTATGGGAGGTATGGGAGGTATGGGAGGTATGGGCGGCATGTTTCGCGTCGAGCCCGATCGCCCCGGCAAGTTCCGCGTTCCCTGCGTGTGCCTGGAATATGGCAAGCGTGAGCCGATGCCGGTGATGAAATACAAGGTCGTGCCGCTCGAGTCTTTCAACGCGGATCCGCGCGTCGCGACTGTGTGCCGCTTGCTGGGCGAAGGCCGCGTCGGGCAGAGCACGGCCCAGGCGGCGGCTTGGCACTTGGCAAACGGTCTGAGCTGGGATCAGCTGGCTGCCAAGAACCGGTCCGAATCGAAATTCACGGGCAACGTGCCCTGGTTCCATCCAGCGGAACTCAATGCGGCTATGCAGCTGGTCAACGCCATCAATGTCGAGCAACAGCAGGCCAAGATGCTCGAGCTGGCCGGTGCCGACGGCAAGGGTGGCAGCCTGGCTGACACCGGTAGCGCGGCCGAAGAGTCCGCCTCCGACGAATAGCCGTCGCTGAGCCAGAGACATTTCTAGAAAGTTCTTAACAGGCTGCGTGTAAAAGCGCGGCCTGTTTCGTTTTGCCGTGTGCCCGCGCGCGGTGCCGTGCGGCTGCGCGCCGGGGCCGTGCGACCAAACGTCGCAAAGCGTTGACCGGCCGCGGGGCACCGCTTATTCTCACTCACGCTTCGAGCCCAGGATCGCGGTCCAGATTTGGCGGGCGAGCCGACTGGTTGGGTGGGAATGGGCGAGGGCTGGAAAACACTTTTCTTCTAGGCGGTAAACCAATGGCATGGCGGTCGAGAGAGGATCAGCGCACGGTCCGCAATCGACTGATCTGGGAGGACTCCGCCGCTTGGATCGGCCGCATCTTTGCGATCATGATTTTCATGATCGGTCCGGGAGCGGCGGGGGTGTGGTTGGATCGTCAGTTGGGTACCAAGTTCTTGTCGGCGATCGGTTTTGTCGTCGGCATGGCGCTTGGGACGACCGTACTGCTCATCTTGGTAAACGTCAAACGGCGTTCGCTCGATGACGAAGTGGCTGACGAGCTGCGGCGCGAGGACGATGATGCTGGCCAACCGCGGGCCTAGGCAAACGATGGCCGCTTCGGCGGTTCGTCGCTTGATCGTCGATAGCTGCCTGCTCACAGCGGCGATCGTTGTGGCTGCGGGGCTGTCGATGGCCGCCTGTCGGTGGTTGGGAAGAGCATGCGATTGGACGAGTGTAGCCTGTGCTACACTTGCCGTAGTCGCGGCCTTCATCCCACCGCTATGGATAGATGCTTACCTCGGTCCGAGCGTCGGCGGGCCACTGGCAACGATGGCTTGGCGCTTGGGTATTTTGTTGCCGGCGGTCCTGTGGAGCACGGTTCAAATCGAAGCTGCAAGAAATTGCGTCCAGGTGACGATGCTGGCCTGTTATTTAATGATACTGCCATTAGAATCATGGCTCCTCATTCGGCAGTCCCGCCCGTAAGCGATCGTTTCCAGAGCGACTTTTCCGTATCGAAACGACGTTCCCGAATTTAACGACTATTGGTAGAGCAATCGCGGCATGGCCTCTGACATACTGCACATCAAAGACGGCTACTACTTCGATATCCCGAAATCGTTGTGGCGAGTGGATTACCACACCGCGGCTGAGTTTCGCGATTCAGTCGGCGCGTGGTTTGTGCGCAACGATGAGGATTACCAGGACTGGGAGGCCGACCTGATCATTGCCGAGTTGGCCAAGCTGGGAGTCGACAGCAGCCACTTGAAGAACCTCAAGTCGGAGTGGCATGCCTGGCAGCATGCCGATCATGTGCGCCATGCCCGGCCGCTGGACCGCTACATCGATCAGAAGATTGCCGCGATCGAAGCCAAGGCGGCCACCTGGGCCAAGACGGCTGCCCCGGCGGCTCGCAATCCGACGCAGGCGTACATCTCGACGCACGAGAAAGAGCCCGACGCGTGGATGGTGGCGTTGGTGACGGATCCGGAGAAAGCGGCTCGCTGGCGAGCCATCGAGCGCGACATGAACGCGCCGAAGTTGGTCGACGATTACGTCGCCAGCCCGCGCGGCCAGTGGGGCGCCGAGAAGGTGCATGCCTACAACAAGTATCTGGCTGGCAAGATCTTCATTCCTCAGCCCTTCGGAACGCTCAAGAACGCTTACGAGCGCGATTCGGGCTTTGCGATCTCCAAATTCATGATCATCGAAGTGATCGTGGCTTTGTTGCTGCTGGCTGCCTTCATCTGGTTGGCCGGCAAGGTGTCCAGCGGCTCCGCGCCGC
>JBQCJB010000622.1:0-3171 GCA_051953155.1 Aureliella sp.
GGACCTTTACCGAGCATCGCGTTGTGACGGTCAACTTGGTGTCCAGTCCGGGAACTGGCAAGACGGCGTTGCTGCGCGAGACGCTCCGGCATTTTGTCACCGCCGGCCGACCGGTGGCGGCCCTTGTCGGCGATTTGGAAACCGATAACGACGCGCGGCGATTGGCCGAAAGCGGCGCCCCGGTTCGCCAGATCATGACGCATGGTTGTTGCCATCTCGAGGCGGAGATGGTCCAGGCGCATCTGGCCGGTTGGGAGCTGGCCGGTCTCGAGTTCCTGTTCATCGAAAACGTTGGCAATCTGGTCTGTCCTACCAGCTGGGACCTGGGCGAGTCGCTGCGGGTGGCGCTGTTGTCGGTGACCGAAGGCGAAGACAAGCCGCTGAAGTATCCGGGGCTGTTCAATTCTTCCGACATCGCTTTGCTGACCAAAATGGATCTGGCCTCGGCGTGTGAATTTGATCGCCAGGCAGCGCTGGACAATCTGCAGTCGGTCCGGCCCGGCATGCGGGTGATCGAGACTTCTGCCAAGACGGGCGCCGGCATGGAGGACTGGTTCCGCTTTCTGGAAGACTCGCGCCAAAGAATGGTCGGCTGATGAACCAGCCCGTGGTGCCATCGCCGATTCGCCGCCAGCGACTGGAGGTGCGCGGGCTGGTCCAGGGAGTCGGCTTTCGCCCCCACGTTTCAAGACTGGCGCAGAAGTACGGGCTGGTCGGCTGGGTCCAAAACGACTCGCGCGGTGTGACCATCGAAGTCCAAGGCCCAGCCGCGAGCGTCGACCACTTTCTCGAGGAGGTTGCTTCTCCGCTGCCACCTATGGCAACGATCGACTCTCTGACTGTTAGCCAGCGACCGCTGCTGGGCGAGGCGGCGTTCGTCATCGTGGGCAGCCAGGCGACCGGGGCGGCCCACACAACGCTCGCAGCCGACCAGGCGGTGTGCGCGCCTTGCTTGAGCGAGCTGAACGATCCGGCCAATCGTCGATACCGCTATCCGTTCATCAGCTGCACCGATTGCGGGCCGCGTTTCACGATCGTGGAATCGCTGCCGTACGACCGCCCACGCACGACAATGCATCGCTTTCCGATGTGCGACCAGTGCCAGCGGGAATTCGACGATCCGGCCGATCGCAGGTTTCATGCTCAGGCCAGCGCGTGCCCACGCTGCGGACCGCAGGTCTGGTTCATACCCACCGCAGCGCTCGGCGCTTTCCACTGTGAGCGTCCTGAACCTCGTCATCCATGCGGAGACCAGGCGCTCGCGGCGTTTCACGCTGCGATCGCGCAAGGCCAGATCGTCGCCGTCAAGGGAATCGGCGGATTTCATCTGGCTTGTGACGCTACCAATGCGTCGGCGGTAGAGCGCCTGCGGCAGCACAAGCGACGCGGCGATAAACCGCTGGCCGTCATGATGCCCGACTTGGCTGCTTGTCGCCGGGTGGCTTGCGTCGGAGCCGAGGAAGCTGAACTTCTCCTCAGTCCGCAGCGGCCGATCGTCTTGCTGGATAAACGCATCGATCGAGCGGCCGCAGAGTTGCCGCAGGCAATTGCTCCCGGGGCAAGCTCACTCGGACTGCTGCTGCCCTACTCGCCGCTGCACTATTTGCTCGTCCAGCCCGGAAGGCCGCTCGTCATGACCAGCGGGAACTTGGCCGACGAGCCGATCGCCTGGCGCAATGATCAGGCCGCCGAACGACTGGCGCCGATCGCGGACGCGTTCCTATTCCATGACCGGCCGATCGCCGCGGTGTGTGACGATTCCGTGGTGCGCGTCGTTGACGGCCAGCCGCTGCCGATCCGCCGCTCGCGCGGCTACGCTCCTCTACCGGTCCCATGGCCTTGGCCGCAGACCGCAGCGAACATCTTGGCGGTCGGAGCAGAGCTCAAGGAGGTCTTTTGCCTCGCGGGGGCTGATGGCGCGGTGCTCAGCCAACATATCGGCGATGTGGAGAACTTGGAAACCATCGAAGCGCTCGAACGCAACGTGGCGCGGTTTACGCAGCTGTTCGACGTCGGGCCTGAAATCATCGCTTGCGACATGCATCCGGGCTACGTTTCCTCGCAGTGGGCGCAGCAATATGCCGACCAGCGGCGCTTGCCACTTGTCCAAGTGCAGCATCACCACGCGCATCTGGCCGCGCTAGCCTGCGAGCACGGACTGGCAGACGGCGAAACGCTGCTGGGCTTTTGTTTTGATGGCACCGGCTATGGCAGCGACGGCACGATTTGGGGAGGCGAGTTGCTGCGGCTGGACGGTGACCGTTTCGAGCGGCTAGCGCATTTGAAACCGCTGCCCCTGCCGGGCGGCGATGCGTGTACGCGCAAGCCGTATCGCACGGCGCTGGCTTATTTATGGGCGATGGGCATCGCCTGGGACGGCGACCTGCCGTGCGTCCAGGCCTGCGACGATCGCCGAAGGAAACTGCTGCGTCAACAACTCGAGCGCTCCTTGCATTGTCCGCTGACCAGCAGCATGGGCCGGCTGTTCGATGCCGTTTCCTCGATCGCCGGCATCTGCCAGACGGTTACCTATGAAGCTCAAGCCGCGATGGCTTTGGAGAGCTTCGCCGCCCCAGTCTTGGAACGCTGTTTTCGCAGCTCGACGACAACGCTGCCAGCTTGCGACGTCACGATCCAGCGGATGCAGGAGAGTTTGCCGGGCGAGCGATACTGTTTCGACTTCGACCTGGATGTCGGCAAAGGGGTCGGCTTTGAGCGGCTGCTGCGCTTGGTTTGCGATGATCGCCGCGCGGGCATTTCCGCGCAGGAGATCGCGGCCAAGTTCCATTTAGCGACCGCGCACTTGATCGCTGAGCTTGGTACCGCCATGTGCCGGCCGCAAAACGTTGCTCGGCTCGGCCTAACCGGCGGCGTGTTCCAGAATGCATGGCTGGTGCGGCTTGCGCGGCGGTGGCTGGTCGAGCGCGGCATCGACGTGTTGGTGCATCGCCAAGTGCCTGCCAGCGATGCGGGGCTGGCGCTCGGACAGGCCTGGGTGGTTCATCAGAGTCGCGCAAGCCGAGCCGATCGTTGGTCGCCTTTCGCTTAGCCAAAGTATCGCGCACCCGCGCCAAACTCCGACACCAAAAAAAGCAATTTATCGTTATCCAAACCGCCCAATATGGCAGCGGGTGCTCGCAACATTAGCACAGCGAAAGGCGACACTGGGGA
>JBQCJB010000623.1:0-5391 GCA_051953155.1 Aureliella sp.
GTCGAAGACCGGATCGCCGTGGTTTTTTCGCCTTTGGATATGAGCTGCGCGCTGGAAAGCCGCCATTCGCTGCAGTGCCGCGGATACCTCCGGGAGGACGCGGCCCGCATCGGCATCAACATCATTTTGTTCGCACTACAGCAGTAAGCGGCGCTGGCCCGCCAGGGCGTTTGATCGCCGGCGCGGCCAACGCCATCCGATTCAGGGACGGAGTAAAGAACGCACGATGCCTCCTCGCTCGCTACCGACGAAGAAAAGCCCCGACCCTGCCGCGACCGACAGCGCCAGCCCGGCCAGCGCCCGCTCGCCCAGCCACCGGTCCAGCGGCCTGCCCAGCAACCTCTCCAGCGGCCGCAAATTCTCTGAGGCCGTAGCTGGTTCGAGCCGTACCGCTACAGAGCGCACCGACGCGGAGCGTGCCTATCCCACTGGCCATGACACCGATAGCGACGAAGCCCGACGCACGCCGCGCTGGCGGAGCGTCGGCGTGCCGGCCCTGCTGAGCTGCCTGGTACTCTGGGCCGCGTTTCCACCGCTGGGACTGGCTCAGGCGGTCTGGGCCGCGCCGCTGGGCCTGCTGTGGTTGATCGATCGGCCGGAGCGTCCCGGACGCGGTGGCTATTTCTGGATCTGGGTTGCCGGCAGCCTGCTCTGGTTGGCTCTGCTGCAAGGTATTCGTCTGGCGTTCTGGCCGCTGACGTTCGGCTGGATTGCGCTTTCCTTATACCTGGCTATCTACCTGCCGCTGTTCGTTGGCACGGCCCGTATCCTGCGGCACCGCTGGGGATGGTCGTTGGTCTGGGCCGCCCCGGTCGCCTGGACCGGTTGGGAACTGGTTCGCAGTTACCTGCTGACCGGCTACGCGGCTAATACGCTGGCGCACACGCAGTACCAGTTTCCGCTGGTGATCCAAGTGGCCGACCAGTTGGGCAGCTACGGTCTCAGTTTCGCGATCGTGGCTGCAGCGGTTGCCCTTTACCGCGCGCTCGAGCGGGTCGGCTCGACGCTTGTTGCCCGCAAGAGTGCGGACCGCGCGGCGGCACCCCGCGCAGGCTCTGGCCGGCTGGGTGACTTGATCGTCGGCGCCGGCGTGCTGGCCGCCGTGCTGGGCTACGGCGCATGGCGATTGGCCGAAGGCGACCGGCGCATGGCGGAGGGCCAGCCCCTGCTGCGGGCCGCGCTGATCCAAGAGAACACCCCTTCGATGTTCGATGCCAATCCCGAAAGGCTTCAGCAGGCATGGAGCCGCTATGCGTCGACCACCGCCCAAGCCATTCGCAAACATGGTCCGGTCGATGTGATCGTGTGGCCCGAGTCGACCTTCACCGCGATGATTCCCTGGATGGAGGATCTGACCGAGACGCGCGTGCCGCCGGAGATGGAAAAGCAGAAGTTTGACCGCAACTCGCTGCAGGATCTGGTGCTCAACTATCAAAGCGAATTTCGAAACAAGGTGCGAACGCTGCTGGACATCGTGCATGGTTCGTTGCCACCTGAGTCGCCAGCGCAGACCAGCGACGCATGGCCTTACTTGTTGGTCGGCAACGATGCGTTGCTGTTTACCGACCAACAACTCGGGCGATACAACGCGGCGCTCTTGCTCGATCCCGAGGGCAAACTGGTCGGGCGCTATGAGAAAAACCATTTGGTAATGTTTGGCGAATACATCCCGCTGGAATGGGCGTTGGGCTTTCTCGGCGATGCATTTGGCTTTTCATCGGCGACGCCTGGCACCGACGCACGCTCGTTTGATGTCCGCGGGGTACGCATCGCTCCGAGTATCTGTTTCGAAAGCATGCTGCCACAGATGATGGCTTGGCAGATGCGGTCGCTGGTCGCCCAAGGCGAAACGCCGGATGTGCTGGTCAACATCACCAATGACAGTTGGTTCCGCGGCTCGTCGGTGCTCGACCATCATCTGGCCTGCGACGTCCTGGCGGCAGTAGAAATGCGGCGCCCCTTTTTGATCGCGGCCAATACCGGGCTAACGGCTTGGATCGCAGGGACGGGACGGATCAAGGAGGTGACGCCTAGGCTGGAGCCAGCCTTTATCGTCGCGGCGCCGGTACGCGACAGTCGCTGGGGGCTAACGCAGTTCTGGGGCGACATACCGGCGTGGTGTTTGGCGGCGATTTGCGGCCTCGCCTTGCTCTCGAGCTGGCCGCGCCGCCGACGTCGCACGAAAATGTGACCTTCGCCGCTGGGAAGCATTCGCCATGCGCGGGCTGTTGGAACAAGCCGTCGCCAAGTCACTGCGCAGGTGCGTTCCGGAACAGTCAAGCTGTCTGTTGGAAGAACTCCGGTTTGCCCTGCAGTCCGCCGCAGGCTCGCGAGCTCCTCAGGAGCCCGCCCACCGCCGGCTGCTGGGTAGAATCGAATGCCTGCTCGAGCGCGGTTGGACTCTGCGCACTGGTTTGCCGCATTTGCCAGCCGACTTGCAAGCGGCCTGGCTCGGCGGGCGTTTGGTGCTGATGCATGCGCGGTGGTTATCGCAATCCCAGCGCTGGACCAGCCTGGTCAGCTCGCGGCTCGGAAACGCCGGGCAGCGCCTGGCGGAATGGCCCCGTCTGCTCGAGCATGCGCTTCGGATTCTCTCGGCCGACGGTCAGGTGCTGCTGCACGTGCCAGGCACCACGCTGGCGCCGCTGATCGAACCGCTGCTGGCCAGTTCGGTGATCGAAGTGGCGCGCGTTGCGCTGGCGGCCGACGGCCCGCGCGAGAACATTGCCAACTGGTTGTCTAATCGCCTAGACGTTCGAGCGGGCACCCTGGCGCAAACGCCGGATTGGCCGCGTGGGCACAATCTGATCTGCGTGTCACCGCCGTTTTCTCCCGCGTCGCCTGCGATGGAAATGCGGCCGCTTCAGGATCGGTTGGCGATTCTTTGGGGGCACTGCGTTCGAGCTCTTTCGGCTCGGCCATCGGGGACGGTTGACGCATTGCTGCAAGCGCGGCTAGCTGACCGCGCATTTCCTGCAGGTACCGTGTCGGTGATGGTTGGGCAAAGCGGTGCTCGGTCACACAGGTGCGAGTCGCGCCAAAACGCGGCGACCAGGGCGTGGTTGGACCGCGGCGGCGTCGGCTGGTTGGTGCTGCGATCCAACTCGACGCAATCGGCTGTGCGGCGGGCTGGGCCTCCATTCGCATGCCAGCCTGATCAGCTTGGCTCGCCGGACACCAGCGACCCGATTGGATCGGCTGCGACCGTTCCGCTGGTCCAATTGACCAGCCGCTTGGCGTGGTGCTTCGGCGACCGGCGACACGATGCGACGTCGCTGCCGCGGACGCTCGTGCACTGTGTCCGCGGTGCGCCTGGCACACGTCTGTCAGGTGGTAATGGTGACTTGCTGGCCCGAGCATGGATGGCCGGGCGGCTGCCGGAATGGTCGCCTTTGGAAACGTTGCGAGCGATACTTCAGAGCGGCCGCTTGCGGAGTCGTAGTGGTTTGACGCGCGGCGGCCGGCGCAGCGTCAGTTTCTCAGGCGTGCCTCTCGAGCAGTTGATCGCGCGGCGCGCGTTCCAGCCGCATTTAGGGCGTTGGGATTGGGAACCGTACGGGCTGATAATCGATCGCATCGAGTTGGAACGTTTGGGCGCTCAGCCGGTGATCTACGGTGATGCGTCGACGTATGAGCAGTTGCCCGAGGCCGATCGTCCCTACTTTCAACCAGCCCTTCGCCGCCGCGTCTCCAGCAGTCAAACGCATTGGGAGCGGGAACGCGAATGGCGCGTTTTGGACGATGTGCGCTTGGCCGACTTGCCGCGGTGGGCGGTGCACGTCTTTGTGGCCTATGCGCGGCAGGCGCAGGCAGTGGCTCGCGACAGCAACTGGCCAGTTATTTGGCTGTGGGACGCTGAAACTGAGAGGCAGCCAAACCGTTCAGGGCGTCGGCCAGGTAGGGCAGCTCGAACAGACAGAAACTGAGCTCGCGCGAGTAGGCCAGTTTCAGCTGTCGCTGCTCAGCGGCCAACGCCTGAAGTCGCTGCTCGCTTTGGGCGATGGCCGCCTGGTTCAGTTCGGCCAGCCGGGCGTTGATGCGCGTGATCTGCCGGTGCCACTGCCATTTTTCGCCGCGCGGCGGGATCGAACGCAGCAGCTCCTGCTTGGCCTGCGCCAACTGTGCCGCCTCGTCTTGGCTATCCGCATGGCGGGCTTCGGGGTGGTAACGCAGCTGGCGGAGCGTTTCGAGCTCGTGCTGGACGGCGTGGCGATTTTGGGCCGGAGACCCGCCGACCGCGGCGGTCGCCGCCGGCAGGTGCAAGGTGGCCGTGGCGACGCACATGGGTGGCAGTTCGATGCCAAAGAATTCGCGGACAATGGCTTCGGTCAATTGATCGTATTTGCCGCCACCGATGCCATGCATGAACAAGTCGCTGACGATCAGTCTGGCGAACATCGTGGTAATCAAGGCTCGCGGTCGCAGCAGGACGCCGTCGGCGGCCAGTTCCTGCCACTGGTCCACGGCATCGTCCTGATCCAAGGGGCCTTCGATCATCGCCTGCCAACCGGCCTGGTCGCTCAGCAACAGATGGCCGTCTTGGAGCCGGGCGAAAAGCCGCTTGCGGAAGGGCGCCTCGGGGCGGTAAACCCACCAGGGCGCCTCCAGCCAGCCATGCCGCTCGGCCAGTTCCTGGACGGGATGCGATTCGCTGCGAACGTGGTTGGCTTTGCGATAGGCGGCCCGCTGCTGGTTATAGACATCGCGGAATCGCGGCAACTGGCCGAGCAGTTCCAAAGAAAAACGAGCAAAGCTCGGCTGGCTGCATAGGCTGCTGAGCGGCAGCTCCAGCGTGCGCAGTCCCAGCTCACCCTCCAAGCTGTGTCGAGCCTGGGCGATCGCCAAACCCAGTCGCCCGGTTCGACGCGAAGCCTCGCGGGCGTACTTCCATAAAGGTTCAACCAAAGGTTGGCGGACTTCGTCGATCAGCGCCTGATGGACGCGCTGGGGAAAGCTGTCGAAGGTGGCCGTGTCGGCCAGCGGCCGGCATTCCCAGGCCACAGGCGGGCCGGGTGCATCGAAGAGCACGTTCTCGGTGCGGAGTGCCTCGGCGCCCTCTGCTCCACGGGTCAACACTCGAACGGCCGGCGCGCGGCAGAGATCGTTGTCGATGACCAAGTTCAGCGGCACGACGCCGGTGCGAAGACCAGCTTGGCTCAGAAGGAAATTCTTGAACCAGACGCCTGGATGGAACAGTTCGGGTTGATGACCGGCGACCAACCACGGCCTGTCCGGGGCCTCGGCCAAATACGAGGCCTTGTCGAACCATAGATCGCGATAGGTTTCGGTGTGTGCGATCGCGGCCCGGAGCGCGTCGCGGCGCGCCGCCCGGCGGACGCGCTCCAGTGGCCAGCCAACCAACTGCAAACCGGTCGAGACTTCCTCTCCGCC
>JBQCJB010000624.1:0-3549 GCA_051953155.1 Aureliella sp.
AAGATGATCGCCGTGCCCTGCAGCGCCAGCTCGCGCATGATTGCCAGCAAACGCTGCGATTCATCGGCGGTGAGCGTGGCGGTCGGTTCATCCATGACTAGCACGCGCGTCTCGCCAAGCAGCGCTTTGGCGATTTCGACAAACTGCTGTTGGGCAACGCCCAGTTGCGAGACGCGGGCGCTCAAGTCGATCTCGACGCCCAGCCGGTCGAGCACGCGGCGAGCTGCCTGTCTCATGCTGTGCCAGCGTGCCGCGCCCAACCAGTTGACGCTCTCGCGCCCCAAAAACAGATTGTCGACAACGTTCAGCTCGGGAACCAGGCTGAACTCTTGGTAGATGATGCTGATGCCGCGCTGGCGTGCGTCGTGCGGATCGCGCAGCTGGAGCTGCTGGCCGTCGAGCAAAATCGTGCCGCTGTCGGGCTGATGCACGCCCGAGAGAATCTTCATCAGCGTCGACTTGCCGGCGCCGTTTTCACCGACCAGTGCCAGGATCTCCCCCTGCCGCAGCGACAGACTGACGTCATTCAGCGCGACCGCACCGGCAAATCGCTTCGAGATGCCGCTTAATTCCAGCAGCGGATCGCTCACGCTCGACCATGCCGAGCGGGGTGGCAAAGAAAGTTGGTCACCACGAGAAACCTTTGGCATTGTCGACCGTCAGCAATTTGACTTCGATCGGTATGGCCGCCGGGACGTTGGCTCCCCAGTGCTTCGCCAGAGCGATTCCGAGCGCGACGCGTATCTGGTCGCGCGGGAATTGGGCGACCGTCGCCTTGAAGGGTCCCCCTTTAACGATCTCGTCGACGACTTCCTTTTGGCCATCGACGCTGACCAGCGCGATGTCCTTGCCCGAGGCCTGGATGGCGGACAGTGCTCCGAGGGCGCCGCCATCGTTGACGCTGAAGAGCCCTTTCAAATCCGGGTGCGACTGCAGCATGTTCTCCGTGACCGACATCGCCATGCTGCGTTCCTGATTGCCGTTCTGCACATCGACGATCTCGATGTCGGGATGCTTGGCGATCGCCTCGCGAAAACCTTTGACGCGTTCGAGAATTGGAACGACGGGAATGCCGTCGAGGATGGCGATTTGCCCTTTGCCTCCGAGCGTTTTTGCGAGAGCTTCGCCCGCTTGCAGGCCTGCATCGTAGTTCTTCGAACCGACGAAGCTGTCGATTGGCCCGTTGGCCTGCGCATCGACGGCGACCACGACGACTCCCGCCTGCTTGGCTGCCTGCACAGCGGTTTCGACGCCGATGGAATCGGTGGGATTGATCAGCAGAATATCGATGCCTTTTTGCACCAGGTCTTCGATGTCGCTGATCTGCTTGGTCACGTCATGCCGCGCGTCGGTGATATGCAGCCGCGCGCCGATCGAACGACTCGCCTCCTCAGCGGCTTCCTTCATGACGACGAAGTACTGATTGTCCAGTTCCTGAAACGATACGCCGATTTCGATCGGGTTTTGGGCGCTCGCGCTGCCACTGCCGCTGGCCGATGCGCGGCTAGACGAACTCTTGTTGCAGCCAGCCGAAAGCAGAGCTGGCGCCACCGCGGCCAGAGCCGCCAACAGCAGCATCGACTTCGACATCGACTTCGACACCGACCAGCCATGGAAAAGTCTCCGGCAGGAGTTTGTGCCACCGGTTGGGCAGCTCTGGAAGGGAGAGGAGACCATCGCAATCGCCCGCCTTAGAGAAAAGAAACAGCGCTAGCGCGCAGGCCAAAGCGCCCGCGGCAAAATGTCGAAGTCAGGTTATCGATGGCCGCTCGGAGCGTCAAGCTGCCCAAGGGTTTCGCAGGCTCGTCGGTACTCGTCGTAAACGCGGTCGTAAACGCGGCGATGTCCATCGACGGGTACGAATGTCTGGGCTGCGCCTGGCGGCGGAACGCTCATCGCGCCGACGGCTTCGGAGGGCGACGCAAAAGCACCCGAGGCCAACCCGCCGAGGATCGCTGCGCCCAGCGCCGACCCGTTCTGCGAGGGATGCACCATGATCGGGCGGCCTAAAACGTCGGCGAACACCTGGATCATGCCCGGCATGTGATGGGGCAAGCCGCCGGTAGCGATCAAGTTTTCCACCGCGACGCCGCCGCGGGCAAGTTCGTCGATAACCCAGCGTGCGCCGCAGGCCGTCGCTTCGACCAACCCGCGGTACAAATGCACCGGCCGATGATTGAGCCCCAGCCCAAGAAATGCTCCCCGCAAGTCAGCATTCAGCAGCGGCGTGCGGCAACCGTTGAACCAATCGATACACCGCACTCCCTCGGCTCCCGGCGGCAGCGCGAGCGCGTCGCGGCCTAGCTGGGCCAGTTGCTTCGTGCCGGTCAACTTGCCCAGCCATGCAAACGCATCGCCGACGGCTGCCTGGCCGGTTTCATAACCAAAAAACCCCGGTAGGATTCCATCCTCGACGACTCCCGCAACTCCGGGAATATGCCGTTCAGTGCAGCTGTTGAGCATGTGGCAAGCGCTGGTTCCCATGACCATGACCATCGTCCCCGGTTCGGCCGCGCCGGCTCCGGGTACGGCGGCGTGCGCGTCAATGATGGCCGAGCTGACCGGCGTTCCCGCTCGCAGGCCAAACGCTTTGGCGAGCGATGCATCCAATCGGCCCGCGGCAACGCCGGGCGCTAGCAGCGGTCCGCCCAGCTTCTCTGCGACGACATTGGCGAAGGCGGGATGGACGGCTGCGAAAAACGCTGGCTCGGGAAAACCAGCGCGTCGACTCCAAAAACCTTTGTAGCCCGCCTGGCATGTAGACCGCGGAGGCTGCTCAGGCCGGCTGCCCGTCAGTTTCCAGACGATCCAATCGCCCGCCTCGACAAAGAGGTCAGCCGCAGCATAGACATCGGGAGCCTGCTCCAGCGTTTCGAGCAGCTTTGGAAAAAGCCATTCGGAGCTGACCTTGCCGCCATAGCGCTCGAGAAACCGCTCGCCGCGCTCATGGGCGACAGTCTGAATGCGCTCAGCCTGCGCGCCTGCGCCGTGATGCTTCCACAGCTTGGGCCAAGCCATTGGATTGCGAGAGAACTCGTCCAGCAGACACAGCGGCGTGGAATCGGCTTTCACAGGCAGGACGGTACAGCTAGTGAAGTCGACGCCGATGCCAACGATGCTGCCAGGGCTCACCCCCGCTTTCCTGCGAGCCGCCCGGACGGCCCGCGCGGCGGAAGCCAACCAGTCCGCCGGATGCTGCAAAGCATAGCTCGACGGTAGCGCACGCTCTGTTGTAGGCAGTCGCTCGGTGATCTGGCCATGCGCATACCGGGCCGACGCCGCAGCCAACTCATTACCCGCCAAGTCCACCAGCAGCGCCCGAACCGACTCCGTCCCAAAATCGAGCCCCAAAACAACCCGTCCCGTCCCCTTGCGATTTTCTGCTTGGCTCAGCATCGAAAAGGGTTGTCGACCAGTCTCCCCCTCGCCCTTGGCCAGCTTTGTGACCTCGGTCCTCTTTGTGACCTCGGTCTCCCCCTCGCCCCACCCCGCGCCCTCGGTCCTCTTTGTGGCCTCGGTCTCCCCCTCGCCCCACCCCGCGCCCTCGGT
>JBQCJB010000625.1:0-3161 GCA_051953155.1 Aureliella sp.
AACATTTTTCCGCGGCTCTTTGTCGACTTCTACGAAGCGGCCGCCAGCGGCGATGCACAGCGGCTAGCCGAGGTGCGGGCCAAGGTGCAGGCCCTGCAAGCGATTTACGACATCGGCAAGTACGCTTCGCGCTATATCAAAGCCACCAAGTGTGCGCTCTCCTTGGAAGGAATCTGCGACGACTGCATGGCCGAACCGTTCGACCGCTTCCACGCCCCGGAACGCGAGCGGGTGCGCGAAATTCTACGGGCACTGCCCAGCTGAACTCTCGGGCACTGCCCAACTGAATCAGCCGGCAAGTTCGCGGCCGACCCTTGCATCGGACAGCCGTGGCTGCTGCAATACAAGGGCTCTTACCCAGCCGAGGCCACCCCACATGAGCGCGATTGAATTTTCCAACCGAATGCGGCTTGATTTGTCTCGTCTAAACACCCGTCGGCAGTTCCGCCTGCCCGGGGCAGTACTGCGCCTGCGCACGTCACTGCTCGCCGCGCAGTTGGCGTTTTGCGTGCTAGTCGCCGTGGCGTGTGCGGCTCGGGCTCAAGGGGTTCAGACGACCGCCGGGACCGGCGTCAAAGGCTTTTCCGGCGACGGCGGCCCGGCGGCCAACGCGCAACTGAACAATCCGTACGCGGTGGCCCGCGGCCCGGACGGTTACCTGTATATCTGCGACGTCGACAACCAACGCATCCGCCGCATCTCGCCGCAAGGCATCATTTCCACCTTTGCCGGCAGCGGAAAAAAGGGCTACGCCGGAGACGGCGGTCCGGCGACCGCGGCTGAGTTGAACGAGCCCTACGAAATGGCTTGGGACGCAGAAGGCAATCTCTACTTCGTCGAGCGCATGAATCATGTCGTCCGCCGCGTCGATGCCCGCACGTCAGCGATCAGCACGGTCGCCGGTAGCGGTTCGGCCGGCTTCGGCGGCGATGGCGGACCTGCGACGAAGGCCCAGTTGAACCAGCCACACAGCCTCACCTTCGACGCCCAAGGCAACTTGCTGGTGTGCGACATCGCCAACCATCGCATTCGCAAGCTGGATATGGCCAGCGGTACGATCAGCACCTGGGCGGGCACGGGCGAAAAGAAAACGGCTCCCGACGGAGCACCGATTGCTGGCTCGCCTTTGAACGGGCCGCGAGCGATGGCGCTGGCCGCCGATGGGTCGCTGTGGCTGGCGCTGCGCGAAGGCAACGCGGTCCTGCGTCTGAATCCCAAGACGCAAACGATTCACCACGTTGCCGGCACGGGCAAGGCGGGCTTTAGCGGCAACGGCGGACCGGCTCGCGAGGCGACTCTCTCGGGCCCGAAGTGCCTGGCTCTGGATCGCAGCGGCAATGTCCTCTTGGCCGACACCGAATCGCACTCGATTCGGATGATCGACGTCGCCCATCAGACGCTCGAACTGCTAGTGGGCGATGGCAAACTCGGCGACGGTCCCGATGGACCGCCGCTCCAATGCCGGTTGGCCAGACCGCATGGCGTCTTTGTCGATCGCGACGGAGCCATCTTCATCGGTGATAGCGAGAACCATCGCGTCCGCGTGTTCCGTAACTGATCAACCTGGCATGGCTGATCACTCCGCGCTGCACGTAAACAATCGAGGCCCTGAATGAACGGTCCCAAACAACTTTTGAATTGGTTGCTACTGCTGATGCTCTCTGGCAATTCCGCGTCTTCCGTCCTGGCCCAGTCGACGTCCAGCTCTGGCAAGCAACGCTTCGCGATCGTGCTGCACGGCGGGGCTGGCGGCGAACCGGAGAAGTGGTCGGACGATTACAAGCAGCGGCGGCGGGCCGGCTTGGCTCACGCCCTGGATGCAGGGACCAAGGTGCTCTCCGGTGGCGGCACGGCGCTCGATGCCGTGGAGTCGGTGGTGCAGATCCTCGAGGACGATCCAATGTTCAACGCGGGTCGCGGTTGCGTGCTGAACGAGCGCGGCGAGCACGAACTGGACGCGTCGATCATGGACGGTCGCACGCTGGCCTGCGGGGCGGTGGCCGGAGTCAAACGCGTCAAAAATCCGATTTCCTTGGCGCGGCACGTCATGACCGATACGCGGCACGTCCTGCTCTCGGCCAATGGCGCCGACCAGTTCGCCGAGAGCATCGGCATGCCACTGATGGATGCCGACTATTTCAAGACTCCCGAGCAAGTCGCTGACTGGCAAGCCTGGAAAGCGAAGAAAGAACGCCAGCGGGACCAGCCGGACCAGCCCGCGCAACCCGGCGCGGATGCGAAGAAAGGTGCTTTCATGCCGCCCAAGCGGTATCTCGGGACCGTGGGCTGTGTCGCCGTCGATATGCACGGCAACATCGCCGCCGGGACGAGCACCGGTGGGCTGATGGGCAAACGCTGGGGACGCGTCGGCGACAGTCCGATCATCGGGGCCGGCACGTATGCATCCAACGCGACCTGCGGAGTCTCGTGCACCGGCACCGGCGAGGAGTTCATTCGGCACAACGTCGCGGCCGACATGTCGGCGCGGTTGCGGTATACTTCGCAGTCGCTTTCCGAAGCCGCCACAACTATCATTGACGACATTCTTCCCGACGACTGCGGCGGCTTGATCGCGATCGACAAAAACTACGCAATCGTCGCCCATTTCAACACCGCGGCCATGGCCGTCGCTTGGGCCGATTCCGCCGGCCAGCGGGTAGTGCGCCTGGTCCGAGAAGATTGGGTCCGGGAAGAGCACAAGTAACCGCGCATCAATTCACCCGAGTAACGCGGGGCAATGGCTTTTCAACCTCGATTGCCCCCGACGCATTTTGCCGAACGAAACACCGCTGACTATGACCAAAACGTGGAGCGTCGATTCATGGAAAGAGCATCCAGCCAATCAGCAGCCCGTTTACGCTGATCCGTCGGCGCTAGGCGAGGTCGTCGCCGCGCTCCGCCTGCTGCCGCCGCTGGTAACCAGTTGGGAAGTCGACCATCTGAAAACGCTGGTCGCCGACGCGCAGGCCGGCAAGGCGTGGCTGCTGCAAGGAGGCGATTGCGCCGAGAGTTTCGAGGACTGCCAGGCCGAGCCGATCGCCAGCAAGCTGAAGGTCTTGCTGCAGATGAGCCTGGTCCTGGTCTACGGTTCCGGCCAGCGCGTCATCCGCGTCGGTCGTATCGCTGGCCAGTATGCCAAGCCGCGCAGCAGCGATACCGAA
>JBQCJB010000626.1:0-3224 GCA_051953155.1 Aureliella sp.
GTTCGGAAAGGCGATGCGCAAGTAGGGCGTCGGTGCACCGAGGTTCATCAGCGCAAACTCGTCCTCCTGCGGCAGTTCCCAGCCAGCCCGCATGTTGTCCATCGGTCGCGTGGGCGGCACCAAAGCGCTGCCCCAAGTGAAAATCAACATTTATTTCAGCAGTAAAAGGCACGGCGCGAAGCACGCATAGGTCGACGGCGACGCATACTGATCGTCCAGCTCCAACAGCTCGTGCATCAGCGTCGTACCGCTGCGCCAATGTCCGAGGACGAACACCGGATCGCGCTCGATCGCCGTCCGCTCGATGCGCGACCCGTGGGCCAGATGCTGCAAGAACCCGAGCACATCATTAAAGGGAGTGAAAAAACTGACGCCCAGCGCCAAATGCAAACGCCGCGGCGATACGCGAAAACCATTTTTCGCCAACAGCGACCACCACAGACCCGTCCGCATTCCGTGCCAGAACCGCGGAGTTCGCAGGGGGTAAGTGTTGACTTTAGGAGCGGCCGCGGGCTTGGAATCGAGCGATACCGAACTGGTCATTGGCAAAAACTTTTTAACTTGCAAGCCGTCGCTCAGCGGTTGGTGACAGGCCGGAGGCAGCCGAGCGCTGGGCTTGTTTTTTTGTTGGTGACAGGCCGGAGGCCTGTCCTACTGCGAAGCAACGCGCGGCCCAAATTGTAGTCGAACTTTCAAGCCCGTATATCCAAGGTCCGGTCGGTGGAGGAACGTGCGAGCCACGGCCTCGTGTCCAGGTCGCGGGACTCCGATACCGATCGCGGCACCGTCGAACTGCGGCTGAGGCGGCGGTAATCGATGTCCTGACGGTTGCCGCCTGCAGCCTCGCCGCGCGAACCGTCGTCGAACGAACCGGCCGTCTGTTGACCGGCCGCCATATCGCCGCCGCCCGACACGTCAACTTGGAAGCTGGCAACATCGACGCCCTGTTCCGCCAGACGCTCGCGGAGGACCGGCAGGTTTTCCAGAATGGCATCGCGAGCGGCCGAGCTTTCCGTCTGCAGTTTGGCCGACATGGTTTGTCCTTCCATCCGCACCGAAACGTTCAACACGCCCAACTGCGGCGGATGCAATTTCAAAGTAATCTGCCCGCCGTCGGGTCCCAAACGCGAAAAGCTGCGGGCGACGCGCTGCACCAGCCGCACGCGTTCCTGCTGGCTCAGTTGCCGAACTTCGGGATCTCCCTTTTCCGCCGAACTCTCGGGCGCCCGCTGCGCGCTGGCACCCGCTGCTGCCGTGCTGCCCGTGCCAGCGACAAAGCTGGTCGGAGCTCCGGGGCTGGTCGCGGAAGCGGCCGACGCACCGCGCGGTCCGGCAGCCGAAGTAGCGTTGCCACCTTCGTTCGCGCTACCAGTCGACGAAGACAAAGCAGCCGCCGCTTGCGCAGCCGCGCCCGCCCCGGGCAAGTTTGCGAACTGAGACATGTCACTGCTGGCTGCCGCTGAGGCGTCGACTGCGCTGGCCAGCGCTGCATCGGGCACATTGGCCGCCGCTGGTTGCACGGTCGCCGAAGAGTCCGCAAATTTCGACGAGTCGTCGTCGTTCGATTTCTCTGCGTCGTCGGCGCTTTTTGCCTTGGCGGCTGGCGATTGGGCGTCGTCCTGCGCATACCATTTTTCGCGGCGGTCATCGCCGTCGCTGCGCCGCGTGCGCTCGGCGCGGCCAGCCGAGTCCGCTTGGACCTGGTTCGCCACCGCGCCAGCTGCGGTCGCCTCGCCCGTCGCACTCGGATCTTTGTTCTCGGCAGGATGATCGCCAGCGTGGCTTGATGCGGTCGGTTGCGGTCGGACCTGCACTGCCGGGCCGACTGCCTGCGCGGTCGTCACCTCACTTTTGGACTTCGCTTGCTTGCCGGCAGTCTCGGCGGCTGCATCGGCCTGCGCGTCGGCGTTGGGTTCGACCACAGGCCCAGCGACTGAAGCAGTGGGCGCCGCGGCTGGGCTCGCCGCGTCCAGATCGGTGACCGGATTGAACTTCGCTGTCTCTTGAGGAGCCGTGGCCACTGGCTCGGTCGCGGGCACGGCGGTGCCGGGCTTCTCTAGCGATTCTTGCGGCTGTGGCTCCTTGGAGCGCGGCTGGCTTGCCTGGACAGGAGCCTCGGTCACCGCGGCTGGCTGAATTTCGCGGGCTGCTGCCGGCTTGGTTTGGGTGGTGGCTTGAGCGTTATCGGCTTGCGCGGCAACGGGCGCTTGTTCTGCGGCGATTGGCGGACTGGTGCCGGGCGGGATCAAGGTTGCTGCGGTGGCGTTGGCATCGCGAGCTTCGGCTGAAGCGTGCTCGTCGTCCTGCACCGGTTCCTCGGACGGGCGCTCGCGCGACTGAGTCGCGTTGGCGGGAACTTTTGCTTCCGGCGCGTCGGCTAGAACGTCGTCACCGGCGGGCGCCTCGTGCGACTGCTTGCAGCGCGGCGGTGCGGCGGCGGGAACTTTGAGCAGCTCTTCGAAAAGACCGTGGTCGGCTTGTTTGGCCGAAGCCTGCCGGCTGAACTGCAGAGAATTGCGAATGCGCAGAGTCGTCGAATCGGCAATCGAACCATCCATCGCACGTCCCCCCTCGGACTAGCCATGCGGGCGCAGGGCACGTAGGCACTTGAGGTGCTGTTTCGGCAAACGTTAGGGAGCGTTCGATGGCGACGAGTCGCGAGCCTCCTCGATCACACTGGCATCGGGCTGGCCGACGCGCATTTGCTCGATGATCTCGTTAAGCTGGGTTTGCTCTTTCTCGCTGGTAAACTCTCCTAGTATCTTTTTTCGTTTATCCAGGGCCATGCCTTTAACGATTGCGACGACATCGCTCATTTGGCCCGATTCGAGCATCTTGATCAATTGCGTTTTCGACTGTTCGGGATCCAAAACCTCCAGCGTCCGTTGTATTTCGCCCAGGCTCTCCTCTTTACCTTTCTTCGACATTTCATCCAGGAGGTTGTAAAACGCCTCCTTCCGCCGATCGAAATCGCCTTGGTCTTTTTTCAGCTGAGCCTGCATGGCTTCGAGCTGTTGCATGTAGCGTTGGATTGAGCGCTCGCGCATTTCCAGATTCAAGTTCTGCTGAGCCCGCTGAGCCAGGACCTCGTCGTAGGTCGGCACGGGCGTCGACCGCGCGTCGTCGATCACCTTGCGCAGCTGGACGCCCGAGATATCGATGCCATTGAACAGCGCGATCGCCTTGGTCAGCGTCTCGCGATGCAAATTGCCGCGCATCGCCGA
>JBQCJB010000627.1:0-2334 GCA_051953155.1 Aureliella sp.
GACGGTGCTGACGACCGTGCGCATGCACTGTTCGCGTACCGGAACCATCACGGTGTAGTTGATAACCCGCTCGTGTGTTTCACGAACCGGAACCATGACCGTGTAGTTGATGACCTTGTTGCAGGTCTCGTATACAGGCCGCGAAACGGAGTAGTTAATGACCTTTTCATGGGTCTCGTACACCGGCTTCATGACCGTATAGTTGATGACCTTGTTGTGCGTCTGGTAGACCGGCTTCATGACCGTGTAGTTGATGACCTTGTTGCAGGTCTCGTATACAGGCTTCATGACCGTGTAGTTGATGACCTTGGAATGGGTCTCAACCACGGGCCGACGGATCGTGTACGGAACCTGCTTGGTGCAGGTCTCGTAGACCGGACGGCTGACGGTGTACGTACGCGTGCCCGTCTTCGTCTCGTAAACCGGTCGACGAACGACGCAGTTGACCTGACGGTACTGGGTTTCTTGCTCGTAACGCACGCAGTCGATTTGACGGTCTTCGACGACCGTCTGCATCTCTTTGCGGGTGCCTTGGCAGGTTACTTGTTCCATAACCGTCCGACGCACCGTTTTGGTTACAGTGTGACATGCTGGCACTTCGCAGCAATTAACCACACTGCCTTCACAATCTTGGTAGCTGATCGCACCGCAATACGCGGCGCTGGCTACCCGACCGGACATGGAAGCCAACAGGGCTACCAAGACCGGTACTAGGAACAGCCTTCTCATCTCCCGCTCTCCTTGGAAAACTTGTCACTGACTTTAGACGCAGCATCTGGTGGCGAATGACTTTCGCCGTTAACGTTCGAGCAACCGCTGGCTCTGCCACGACCCGAGTACCCGCGCATCTTGACAAATGCACCTCGCGCACATGGGGCGCCCGAGCGTTCCTCCCGAAGCTCAGACTTGTGTCAAGGGTGCATGCGTGGGTAAACTGTTCGTCAAACCCAGTGGTCTCCGAATAGCACCAGATACATCGACTACGTAGCAATGATTGAACAGGAAAACTGGCGCGAGTGAGTCGCGAAAGATGTTTGAGTAAATTTGGAGGTTTGGGGATATCGCTAGTAACGCGCATACCGTCCAGGTAAAGTCTGACGACTGGACCGTTCTTGGGGTGAACCGCTGAGCCATGAAGCCTACCGAGAGCCCATCGCAGCTGAGCGGCAAAGACGAGGTCGCGCGGCCGCAGCTGCACATGGCCAGCCCCGCCATCTCGGGCCCAACCGCCAATCGCCTGGGCCTCTACCTCCGCGAACTGCAGCACTGCCAACGCAGCGGTCAATCAACGATTCGCAGCAGTTTTCTGGCGCGCCGCCTGGGCCTGAGCGATTCGCAGATCCGCCGCGATCTGGCCCAGCTCGGCCAACTCGGCAAACGCGGAGTGGGTTACAACGTCGCCGAACTGATCGGCCACCTCCGCGCAGTCCTGGGCACCGACGGTCGCTGGACGACGGTCCTGGTCGGTTTGGGAAACCTGGGTAGCGCGCTGGTCGGGTACCGCGGTTTCCGCGAACAGGGATTCAACCTGGTCGCCATCTACGAAGCCGATCCCGCCAAGGCCGGCGGGCGCATCAGCGGCATCCCGGTCCTGCCGATCGACCAGCTGGAAGCAACGCTGCCGGCGATGGGCGTCGACCTGGCGATTTTAGCCGTCCCGATCGACGCGGCCGCCTCGATCGCCAATCGCTTGTCCGCCCTGGGCGTGCAGGGAATCCTGAATTTCGCCCCGGTAAGCCTGAACCCGCAGCCTTCCACGGCTGTCGTTGACGTAGATTTGGCGATCGAATTGCAAAGACGGGCATTTGCGGTTGTGAACCGGCAGCGATCTGGCTAAATTGTTTTTCCTGCCGGCCAGACGGTCGATGCCTGCCACCCTCCGGGGTACCCAGCCGCCGACCGCCAGCTCAGGCTTCCACCCTACCCGGTGGTGTAACGGTAACACTAAAGATTTTGGATCTTTCATTCATGGTTCGAATCCATGCCGGGTAGCTTTCTTTCGCCTCGCGCGCGCCGCCACGCAGGCCCCACTTCGCCCTCTCTCTTCCGGCGAGCTCTCTCTTTCGGCGCCTGATTCTTACCGCGGCAGCCTGATCTCCGATCCAAGTCTGTTCTCGGATTCGAGTCTGTTCTCCGAGGCAAGTCCGTTCTCGGTTCCGCGTCCGTTCCCCGAACCCGTCCGCTCTTTGATCCAGTCCCCCCTCGCCGCATGTGCTCTTCGATCCAGTCTCCCCCTCGCCGCATGTGCTCTTCGATCCAGTCTCCCCCTCGCCGCGTGTGCTCTTTGATCCAGTCTCCCCCTCGCCGCATGTGCTCCTTGATCCAGTCTCCCCC
>JBQCJB010000628.1:0-2161 GCA_051953155.1 Aureliella sp.
ACAACCGCCGGGCCGATGATACGTTGAAAGGTTTGGTTGGCTTCAAAATCCCTAGTTTTTTTCGCACCCATGCCTACCGCACCGACGACGTTTCCCTCGCTCCGCACCGAAATCGCCGGCGTCGAAGTGGTCGAACTGGCCCGGCAGTTCGGCACGCCGACCTACGTGTACGACATGTCGATCATCAAACAGCGGGTGGATGACCTGGCGGGCTTTGGCACGATCCGCTACGCCCAGAAAGCGTGTTCCAACATCGCCATCCTCGACCGCCTGCGTAAACTGGGCGTCGTCGTCGACGCCGTCAGCGCCGGGGAGATCGGACGCGCCCTCCGCGCCGGTTACTTGCCCGATTCGCATCCGGCGGGCATCGTTTACACCGCGGACGTCTTCGATGCCGCAGCTCTGGAATTGGTCGTGCGGCACAACTTGCATGTCAACGTCGGGTCGCCCGACATGATCGACCAGCTCGGATCGGTCGCTCCCGGGCGCAACATCACGCTACGGATCAATCCCGGCTTCGGACACGGCCACAGCCAGAAGACGAACACCGGCGGTCCTCAATCCAAGCACGGCATTTGGCACGAACAAGTCGACGACTGCCTGCGGCGAGCCGACCTGTATGGGCTGGTGGTCACCGGCGTGCACATGCACATCGGCAGCGGCACCGACCTGGAGCATCTCTCGCAGGTCTGCGCGGCGATGGAGGCAACCTGCCGCAACATCGGCCGCACGATCACGACGATCAGCGCCGGCGGCGGCCTGCCCGTCCCGTATCGCCCCGAGCAGAGCTATGTCGACATCGAGCGGTATTACGAGTTGTGGAACGCGTCGCGCAATCGTTTGCAGGAAGCCTTCGGACACGCGATCGAACTGGAGATCGAGCCCGGGCGGTATCTGGTGGCCGAGAGCGGATTCCTGGTCGCCGAGATTCGGGCGGTCAAGCAGATGGGCGAGAACAAGTTCTACTTGCTCGATGCGGGCTTCAACGACCTGGCCAGACCGATCCTCTACGGTTCGCACCATCCGATCTCGGTCTGCCGCCGCGATGGTTCCACCGACGGCGCGGAGATGCCGGTCGTCGTCGGCGGCCCGCTGTGCGAATCGGGGGATATCTTTACGCAAGAGGAAGGTGGCTTTGTGGCTCGCCGCCCGCTGCCATGCGCCGAGGTTGGCGACTATGTCATCCTGGAAGTGGCCGGCGCCTACGGCTTTGTGATGGCCAGCAACTACAACAGCAAATTCCGTCCGGCCGAAGTCCTGATCGAAGATGGCCAAGCCAAACTGATCCGCCGCCGTGAAACGCTGGACGACTTGCTGGCCCCGGAAGTCATTCCCGCCTAGCGTGTCTTGCTCCCGCGCGGAGCATCGCACAGGCGCCGAGCATCGATCAAGCGCTGCCGCGACGGCGGAGTCGGCACTCCGCGGCCGCGCGGCTGTTTACCTGGCGGCGGCGACGCGGCAGAAGTAGTGCAGCACGATACCGGCCGCCACGCTGACGTTCAGGGAATCGGTGCCCAGCCGCATATCGATCCGCACGCGGCGATCGGCCAGTTGCTGCAGACGCAGCGGCAGCCCGTGGGCTTCGTTGCCCAGCAGAATGACCAGTGGCGAATCGCGATGCGCCTGCTCGAGCGGTTCGGAATCGGCCGCCAGCGTCGTCGCGACGCTCAGCGCGCCGTGATGCTCGCGGAGCCAGGCCAGGTCGGATTCAAAGTTTGTCGACTTGATCAGCTTGAGCTTCAGCGCGGTTCCCATCGAGACGCGGAGCACGCGGCGGCACAGCGGATCGGCCGAGCCCGGACCGACCAGCACGTGCTCGATCCCCAATGCCGCACAGCTCCGCAGGATGCCTCCGAGGTTTTCAGGATCCTGGACGCCATGCACGGCCACCAGTGTCGCCTCTGGCGGCAGCGGATCGGCTAAGGCCTCGCGGAGCACCAGCGGCGGCTTGCGCTCGCCGCATGCGATGACGCCGCGATGGAATTGAAATCCCAGCAACTGCGAGATGTGCTCTTCGGACACGACCAGCGTGGGCACGTCGGCCGGCAGTCGCCCGCGCCAATCGGCCAAGTACTTGCTACTGACCAGCAGCGAATGCACGGAGAAGCCGCTACTGAGCAAGCGCTCGACCAGACGCGGGCCCTCGGCGATGAACCAGCCG
>JBQCJB010000629.1:0-2111 GCA_051953155.1 Aureliella sp.
CTCTCGGCATCTTAGAGACTTCTGCTTGGACACCGGCCATGGTCGCTTTGGATGCGATGGAGAAGGCCGCTGGAGTTCGCGTGTGGCAAGTCGAACTGAACGACATGCTCGGCACCGTGCTCAAGATCGTCGGTCCCGTCGACTCGGTTTCCGCGGCCCTGGATGCGGGATATGCCGTCGCGGAGCAGATGCAAGGCAAGCCGCTGCGGACGGTGATCGCCAGGCCGACCGAGGCAAGCATTCGTGCGATTTCCAGTCCCGTCGAATTCAATCCGCTGATCCAGCAGGCGGTCGTCAAGGAACTCCTTTCCAATCCGTTCACCTCTCCATCACCAAGTGAGTCAAGCACAGTGAGCAACGATACCATTCAAGCGTTGGGATTCATCGAAACGCAGGGCTTCACGGCCGTCTTCGAAGCCATCGATACCGCGTGCAAAGCAGCCCAGGTCGATGTCGTCGGCAAAGAGAAGTTGGGCGGGGGCTACGTGACGGTCGTCGTTCGCGGCGACGTGGCCGCGGTACGTGCCGCTATCGACGCGGCCCGCCCCAAAGTCGAGGGACTCGGCAAATTGATCGCTGCCCACGTGATTGCGCGTCCGAGCCAGAGCGTCATGGCTCTGCTGCCGAAGTAAAACCAAATTCTTATTCCGTTGCCGGCACGAGACTTAGCCACCGGCGCGTCCCGGCCCTGCCCTGCGGCCCGGTTGACGCATTGCCGAAAAGCTCAAAACTGGGGATCACCAATTGGCCGCTGCCGCAGGGAGTGCACGCGAGCAGCGCAAGACAGCGAATGGATTCGCGTTGGTGTTCCACACGGTAATGGAGTGTTTTCGTGCTACACACACGCACTTTGAAATCGGCCCTTCTGGTCGCTTGCTCGCTGGTCTTCTCGAGCGCGCTGCTCGTATCCGAGGTTCGGGCTTGCGATCACTGCATCGCGCGGCAAAAGGCCCAGCAACAAGCAGCTGAAGGTCGCATGCGTCACGTCGGTGGTTCGCTCGGCTCGGGTGGCTACGAGGGAGTCGGATTTTCGACGCGTTCGGCCGACGACGCTATCCGCAACTGCTGCTACTGGGGCCAGCGTACACCGGTCGGCATCGGCGTCGCCCGCGGCGCCAACGGCTGGTACGCGACGGTCCTCTATCGCTAGGCCACGCCGCTGGAGCTATCGGAGATCATTTTTTCGCGCAGCGATTGCAAGCCGCGTTTGAGCAATCCAGCCACAGCCATTTCGCTCTTGCTCATCGCTGCGGAGATCTCTTTCAGCGACTGGCCTTCGACGTAGCGGAGACGCAGCGCCTCGCGCTGCGTCTCCGGCAACGTTTGGAGGCAGTTGGCCAGATACACGGCCGCTTCGTCGCGCATCACGCGTTGGCTGGGCGAAGTCGTCTCGGACGGGATCAAGTCGGCCAGCCCCGGCCCGCTCTGGTCGGACGGCACCGCACGTTCGCGACCGGCCGAACGCTTCTGGGCGACCAAGTGCTTCTGATGCGCTGAACTAACATTGTGACGCAAGATATTCCGCAGCCAGCCGAGCAATTCCTCGATGTGCTGTCCGCGGAAAGCTGGCAGATCCCGCTGGGCTTCAAGAAACGTCAGTTGCACCAGATCGGCCGGGTCGAGCCGTCCGCGGAGCCGGTCGTCCAAATAACGCTGAGCCAGGACCATCAGGTACGCGCGATAATCTTCCAGCAGCCGACCCAACGACTCGCGATTGCCCGCGAGCGCTTCAACGAGAAGCTGCTGGTGATAAGTGCGGTTCACGCTTTCTGAAGTCTCGAGTGCTCGTGGGCGGCGGCGAACAGAAAACAAAGCCGGGGCGGACAGCGGCCAGGCACCGGTTTCTACTAAGGCACTGTATAATGTGCCAGTTGGTTTTGCAATTCGAACAATGCGGCCCCCGCTCTGGCGAGCCGCGCTCTCCAAGGTTGCACAATGTACTTGCGAATGGCCAAGCGGCTGTTGGTGGAAACCGACAAACGCCTGCTGTGGAAATTGGCTTATCAGGCTGGCTGGAAAGGGCTCCGCAGCGTTCAGAAACACCGCCAGCGGCTGCGGCGCGGTGAATTCTTTCCGCCCTTTTTGTATCTGTCGGTGATCAACACCTGCAA
>JBQCJB010000630.1:0-10810 GCA_051953155.1 Aureliella sp.
GTACCTCAAGACGCTGTGATCACCCTATGGCCAAAACATCTGCTGCGACCAGCCAACTGTTGCCGCCGGAGTTGCTCGCGCGGCTCGAACGCTTGGAACTGGTCAGCCGCAAGGTGTTCCGTGGCCGGTTGAAAGGCGAACGCAAGAGTCGCCGCAAAGGTCAGAGCGTCGAGTTCGCCGACTTCCGCGGCTATGTTCCGGGAGATGATTTGCGATTCGTCGACTGGAATCTCTACGCGCGGTTGGATCGCTTGTTCCTCAAGCTGTTCCTCGAAGAAGAGGACCTGCACGTTTACTTCCTGGTCGATGCCAGTCCGTCGATGGATTTTGGTGAACCGACCAAGTTCTACTTTGCCAAGCAGATCGCCGCCGCGCTGGCGTTTGTAGGCATGTGCCGAGGCGATCGCGTGAAGATCGAATTCCTCGGAGCTGAAAACAGCGCCAGTCCCGTTCTGCGCGGCCGCAGCCAACTCTGGCGGATGCTTGACTTTATCGATTCGGTCGAACCGGACCAGTTGTTCACGCTGTCCGAAGGCATCAAACGCTTTTGCCTCCGCAACACCGGCCGCGGCATCGTCGTGCTGCTGAGCGATCTGATGGACAAGAACGGTTACGAATCGGCCTTGCGGATGTTGGTCGGGCGGCAGATGGACATCTTCGTGATGCACGTACTCAGTCCAGCAGAGATGGATCCCGATCTGCAAGGCGACCTGAAACTGATCGACTGCGAGGACAGCGACGAAGCGGAAGTCTCCGTCAGCTCGCAATTGATCAAGAAGTACAAAGCCACCTTGGCGGCATTCGTCGACCAGACGCGGCGTTTCTGTTCCCAGCGCGGCCTTACCTACATGTTGACGCGCAGCGATCAAGGGGCTGATCAACTGGTCAGCCAGTATCTACGCGAGCGAGGCCTGGTGCGATGAACGCGTTCCAATGGCTGATCCTGGCGGCCGTGCCACCGCTGATCGTAATGCTCTACTTTCTCAAGCTCAGGCGGCAACCGGTCCAGGTCCCGAGTACCTTCCTGTGGCAGCGGGCCATCGAAGACCTGCACGTCAACAGTATCTGGCAACGTCTGCGAAAGAACCTATTGCTGCTGCTGCAGTTGATCGCCGTACTGCTGTTCATCCTCGCCTGCCTCCGCCCCGGTTTTTCCGGCACGAGCACTTTGGGCGCTCGCTCGATCTTCCTGATCGACAACTCGGCCAGCATGCAAGCCACCGACGTCGACGGTTCGCGGCTGCGCCAAGCCAAGGACAAGGTCATCGAGATGATTGACCTGCTGGGCAACGATGAAGCGGCGATGGTCATCTCCTTCTCCAACGCGGCCGACGTGCGGCAGGGATTCACCAGTGACCGTCGCAGGCTCCGCGAAGCCGTCGAGTCGATCCAGCCGACCAATCGGACCACCGATTTGAATGAAGCCCTGCGCGCAGCCGCTGGACTAGCCAACCCGGGACGCACGAGTCAAGTCGGCGACATCGCGGATATCCAGGTGGCCGAAGCGATGCCGGCCAACCTTTACGTCGTCAGCGACGGAGGATTTCCGCAGCCGCAATTCCAGCTCGGAAATCTCAAGCCAGAGTTCCTGCCGATCGGTTCGGCCGACGTGGACAACGTCGCCGTACTCGCCTTTACCGCCGAACGCAATGCAGAGCGGCCGGAACAGGTCGAAGCGTTCGCTCGCATTCGAAATTTCGGCAAGTCGCCGCTGACGGTTACCGCCAGCCTCTCGCTCGACGACCAGTTGGTCGACGCCAGCGAAGTCAAGCTCGACGCCGAAGCGGAAAGCGGAGCGACGTTCCAGTTGTCGGACGTAAGCCAGGGTCGACTGAAGATCGAGCTCGAGGTCGACGACGATCTGGCGCTGGACAACATCGCCTTTGCGGGCCTCGATCCGCCACGGCAATTGCAAGTCGTCTTGGCCACCCCTGGTAATACGGCCTTGGAAACCGCCTTGGCAACCGAGCAGGCTCAGTCCGTCGCGATCATCACTACACTATCGCCCGACGCGTTGGCGACACCTGAACATCAACAACTGGCCAGCTCGGGCAAAGTCGACCTCTTCATTTACGATCGCTGTGCGCCCCCCGAGATGCCTGCGGCCAATCCGCTAGTCTTCGGCGCGCTGCCGCCCGATGGGACTTGGAAAGCTGCTCCTCCTGCAGGTCCGGTTTTCATCATTGATGTCAACCGCACGCATCCCATCATGCAATACGTCGATATGGGCACGGTGCGTATTGTCGAAGGGACCGCGTTGACGCCACCGGCCGGCGCGACCGATCTGATTCGCAGCGACGGCGGCACGCTGATGGCAGTCGCCCCCCGGGGCGCGTACCAGGATGCAGTTTTAGGGATGGCTCTTTTCAAAAGCGGAGCAGAAAGCGACGTCGCGAACACCGATTGGCCGATCAAGCGCAGCTTTCCAGTATTCCTCTTCAACAGTCTCGAATTCCTCGGCGGGGCGGTGACCACGTCGGGTTCGAAGACTGTCCAGCCCGGTGAGCCCGCGCATCTCCTGCTGGCTTCGCGATTCGAGAAGGTCGATGTCGTCCCGCCCAGCGGCAAGCCGATGTTGCTCGACCGGGCCGGCACCCCTCAGTTGATCATGACGCACACCGAAGAGCCCGGATTCTATCGCGTCGAACCCGAAGGCAGCGACCGCACACTGCAGCTGTTCACGGTCAACCTATTCAGCGAGCGCGAAAGCGCGCTCGCTGTGCCCCGGGACATCATGCTGGGAGAGGACAAAGTCGCCGCGACTGCCAGCAAGCAGGTCGTGCGACATGAGTATTGGCGGTGGCTGTTGGCCGCCGCCTTGATCGTGCTGGTTGCGGAGTGGGTTCTCTACACGCGCCGGATCGCCGTGTAGCCCGTTCAGAGATTGCCTTCGTCTTTCAGCAGTTTGAATTCAACTGCGTCGACGAGCGCTTTCCAGCTGGCTTCGATAATGTTTTCGCTGACGCCGATCGTTCCCCAGCTCTGCTGGCCGTCGGTGCTTTCGATGTTGACTCTGATTCTGGCGGCGGTGCCTTCTTGCCCGTTGACGACGCGGACTTTGTAGTCGACCAGATGCATTTGCGCGAGGTTGGGATAGAATTCCTGCAGGCACTTCCGCAGAGCCGCATCGAGCGCGTTGACTGGACCGTGTCCTTCGGCGGCTTCGAATTTTTCGACGTCGCCGACGCGCAACTTGATGATCGCCTCGGCAAACTCGCGATGATGAACTGCGTCGCGGTCTCCCGCGACGATGCGGTACTTGACCGTTTGGAAGTGCGGCACGAATTGCCCGGCGCAGCGTTTGACCAACAGGTCGAACGAACCGGTCGCTGTCTCGTATTGATAACCGCGATTCTCTTGGCGGACGACTTCGGCCAGAATTTGTTCCATCAATCCGCGATCATTCTGGATGTTGTGCTTGGTCGTCAGGGCGGCGATATTCGAGCGTCCCGACAGCTCGCTGACCAGGATCCGCCGTTCGTTGCCGACCAGCGACGGAGGCAAATGCTCGTACGTGTGGGCCGCTTTGTTGACCGCGTGCACATGCATGCCGCCTTTATGGGCGAAGGCGCTCTGGCCGACGAACGGTTGGTTGTTGCGCATCTGCAGATTGGCGGTCTCGTAGACAAAGCGAGACAGTTCGGTCAGGTGTTCCAAAGTTCTGCCCCCGAGGACTCGGTAGCCTTTCTTCTTCAGCGCCAGATTCGCGACCGCGGAGATCAGGTCCGCGTTTCCGCAACGTTCGCCCAGACCGTTGATCGTACCTTGGACTTGGTTGCAGCCCGCGTCGACCGCAGCCAGTGAATTGGCGATCGCCAGTTCGCCGTCGTTATGGCAATGGATTCCCAGTTGCACGCCGGGGGAGCCAGCGATGGCTTGGCGAGCCGCTGCGACGATTTGCGCGATCTCTTCGGGCAAGGTGCCGCCGTTGGTATCGCACAGCACGATCCATTTGGCGCCAGCCTCCGCCGCAGTGCGGATCGCCAGGCTGGCATACTCCGGATTGGCTTTGAAACCGTCGAAGAAATGTTCGGCGTCGTAGACGACTTCGCGATGCTGGGCCAGGAACTGGACGCTGTCGCCGATCATGGCGATGTTCTCTTCGAGCGAAACGGACAGCACTTCCGTCGCATGGAAGTCCCAGCTTTTGCCGACGACGGTACAAGCCGGCGTTTCGGCCGACAGTAAGGCTTGCATGCCCGGATCGTCCGCGGCCCGCATGCCTCGGCGGCGCGTCATACCAAAGGCGCACAGCCGCGTCGCCCCCAAGTTCAATTTCTTGGCCCGCGCGAAGAACTCGACATCCTTCTCATTGCTCAGCGGATAACCACCTTCGATGTAATCGATGCCGAACTCCGCCAGACGCGCCGCAATGGTCAATTTGTCCTGCAGCGAAAAGCTGATTCCTTCACCTTGGGAACCGTCGCGAAGCGTCGTGTCGTAAATGGTGATCTCGCGCGTCATCTGGCTTTAGCTTTCTGCAGAAAATGTCGGTAAATGGAGGCCGGAACAGGCCGGGAGTTGGCGATACGAACGGTGAAGTAGGAAATGTGACAGGTCAAGTTGGTGGAAGCTTGTTCGACCGGGCGTCACCGCACAGGCCTAACAAAAAACCCCCGAAGCTTTTGCTCCAGGGGTTTGTGGCTCTTTGCGCTGGTCGATGAAACGGCGTCCCCTGGTCAGCATTCTCCGCTGATAATCTGGCGAATAATATTGGACAGGGAAACGGTGCGGTTCATCGCGGTTGCAATCGCTTGGTTTTAATGTTGGTTGCGTCTGTTGGTCGGAATTCCGAGCTGCGCTCGAGACCTGGGGGCCTGAGCGTCGGAGCCTGTTTGAGATTAGGTGCGGACGCGCTGGTTGTCAACTAGAGATCGGCTCCGCTCGAGACGAATCGAGGTTTACCAGATACGCGATCCGTAGTTCCAGACGCTCCAGACCGGCCGGTAGCGAACGGGCTGCATGTAGTACGGATTCATCTCGTTATTGGTCAGCGCGTTGGGCTGCGATGGTCGCAGCGGTTCGTAGCCGATCCATTTATTCCACTGCATCCGCAGCATCCGCTGGTCGGCTTCGTAGCGGGCACGCTGCTGGGCGATCGACAGGGGACGCGGAGCCACAGCCTCATAGCCAGCCAATGGCGATGGACTGGTGAGCGGCAACGGGGGCGGAACAACGGTGTCATCCGCCTTAGCCTGCCCCGCCTGGAAAATCAGGCAGAGGGCCAGGCAGGGAATGACCCTGAACAGAGCCGGTCGAAACATCTTCTTTTCTCCACGGAAAGTCGACATACGTTCGCGCAGCCGACCGAACTGCAACGCGGCAGCCAGCCGTGCACGATGAGCTCAACCGGACGGGACTTGGAAAGAGACTGACGGAAGAAAGTTTGGAGCGGACTTCGATCAGTCGTCGGGCCGGTGAACCCTTCACTGGACAATCGAACGCGAGCCCTTCTCGCGACGAGAGAAACGCGGTGCATCGCATGCAGAATGCCTCGTCCGACGTGGGTCGCATGTTCTGCGAAAAGCTGCGCGAAGCGAGCGCCTGCGCCGCAGCGGTAGCGATATGCCGATTGAGAAAAGTAGGACAGCCGTCTCGGCTGTCAGCACTTCCTTGCGCCAGGCACTCCTACCGCTCTGTTTCGAGCACGAACCGATTCGCCCCGCAACAAATCGAAGCGCGTTAGGTGACGCTTGCCCCTCACCCCTCAACCCCCTCTCCCCGAAGCGGGGCGAGGGGGAGACCGATGTTTATGTCGCGAGCAGGTCAAGAGAACGACAGGGAGGTGACCGGGTCGGTCTCTTGGCGGCTGCCCCATACGGTGGCCTCTGGCAAGGCGCTTGCCAGTCGAGCGGCGAGTTGGTCCATCGCGAATTTTTCGCTGGCAAAGTGGCCGATCATCAGCAAGCCGATTCCCAGCGCCTCAGCCTCGAGGCAGGTGTGAAAAGTTGCCTCGCCGGTCACCAGCAGCTGGCAATCGCGGGCTGCAGCCGCAGAAAGAAAACTTCCACCACTGCCGCAGCCAATTGCAACGCGCTGTATCGGATTTCGGGCTGCTACCGCCCGCAGGCGACAATAGGGCACAGACTTGAAAAGCTTTTCCGCCAGTGCGTCGAGCGTCTGGGGCTTGCTCAGCCTGCCGCAGCGACCGGAGCCCAAATCGTGCTGCGGATTGGCGACCAACGGCTCGACGTCATGTAGCGACAGCTTGCGGGCGAGCTGCGCATTGATGCCGTCGGTAGCAGAATCCCAGGCGGTGTGCGGGCTGTAAACGCTCACGCCGTGCCGCGCCAAATCCCATAGCAGCCGGCCGGTCAGCGTTTGAGTGGTGATTTTGGCCAGCGGTTTGAACGGCAACGGATGGTGGCTGATCACCAACTGCGCCCGAGCGGCGATGGCTTCGTCGACGCTGGCCGGCGTCAACGTCAGGCAGGTCATCACGCGCTCGGCGGGACTGTCCGGGTCGCCCAGCAGCAACCCGGTGTTGTCCCACGCTTCGCTCAACTGCGGAGGCGCGATCTGTTCGAGGATCTGAACGATCTGAGCGACGCTCGTCGCCCCGTCGGCCTGCGCCGCAGCGTTCATCATGCTTGCCCTTTAGAGAAGGTCCGCCCCGGGCAGCGAGCGCGGGAAAGGCAGCGGTTCGGCATCCGGCAGCGGCCCTTCATTGTTCTCCAACCATTGCAAACGCTCCGACTCCGTCGCGTAGAAACGCAGCCAAGTGTCGCTGTCGCTGTCATCGAGGCAGCGCCACGAGAGACGGTTGCCCGGCAGGTCGACCTTCTTTTCCCAACTGGGAAGGATGTCGCGATAAATCAGCGTGTAGAGTTGGCGATCGGACAAATGCTCGGTGTCCTGTAGGACGATTCGCCGCGAAAACAAACGATCGATCGTGTCGTAAAGGAGGGTGCTCAGCACGTCATCGTCCAGTTTGTCAGGAGGTGGGAGGGTCAATTGCGGTTCAAACCAGCGGCTGATGGGCAGCGCCGGAGCTCGCTCCCAAGCCAGCATCGATTCCAGAAAATCATTTTCCTCAGCCAGAGTCATGCAGCGGGCGTGAACGATTGCAACCGATTCGTCGACATACGGTTCCAGTTCGTCGCGCAGCCGAGCGTTGCGCAGCAGCAAATCGATCTCTTCTTCGGCGGCGGGGAAAGGTGCATTGCTCATAACAGTTCCTGAATTCCAACATCCGTACTGGGATCAACCAAGTTCCATGGCGCCCGCTGAACGCAGCCAGCCAGCGCTTCCACGTTCGACTTTAGCCATCGGCGACCTCGGCTCAAGAGACGCCTTTAAGAAAAACCTCAGAACGGCGCGAATCGAAATGACGCCAGCCGGTAACAAACGAACAGCCCGCACCTTTTTACAAGACTTGGCAGCCAAAACGCTCAAGAAATGGCCAGTCGCCAACCGAGCGGTGCGACCCAGATCGAGCGCCGGTCGTCGCACGTCGTGCGAGTCTGCATGGGCCGGGCGTGGGTGCGCTTCAGAAGCGAAAGAAAACGATCAGCCGGCCGACGCGCGGCGGTTCCTGGTTTGCCGCATGGAACACGACGCTTTAGCCAGCCGGCTGATCGAAGAACGAGTGCCGCCGAGTTACCGGCCGCGGTTCAACTTGGCTTGAGCCTTGTCATAAGCTTCCGGATCTTCCTCTTGCGGTGCGACGCTTCCCTGGGAAGCGTTCGAATCGACCGGGGGGCCGCCGCAAGCGGTCAGGAAAACGAGGCTGCCGCTGAAGACGACTAATGCCAAAGCGGACAGGTGCTTGAACTTCATTACTGCTTCAACTCCTTGCAAAACCATTGATGAAAAAAGGCACCGGCTCGACCTGCGCCGAACCAGTGCCTTGATTTTGGAAACTATCCGAAGCGCGGCAGCCGATTAGTCGGCGTTCGAGATGGCTTCGGAACCCGACTTCGAACCCATAGCTCCCCACACGCCGAACGGCGAAGGTCCGCTCGGTACGCCAGTCCAGTTCGACACCGTCTGCAGCGAACCGGTATCGATGCTGTCGCTGATGAAGCGAACCGAACCGTCGCAGAAGACTGCGTTAACGCCGCCGGTGTGGGCACTGCTGGGAGTGATGATCGTGTGCTGAGCGTCGGCGTTGCCGTCAGCGCCTTCGGCACACGAGGGGCCGTTCGGAGCAATGACCGTCGTAAAGCCGACAATTTCGGTCTGGCCATCGTGCCAAATGCGGCCCATGCGGGACTTCGAATTGGCAACGTTGGTGTACATGCCGTTGGACACTTGGGCGAGGCAGCTAGCCGGGGTGGCGCGGACGTTGACGTTCATGGCCATGCCGTATCCGGTGCGCGGTGCCGAGTTGGTGCCCAGGGCGTAGTCGCCCTTGAGATGCTCCGACATGGCAATCGTGTTCGAGGTGCCGTCGGTGATGTAACCGATCTTGCTGCCTTGAACGACGTTGAATGCGCCACGGCCGTCGGTGCGGTCGCGGTTGTTGTCGATCTGGTCACCGCAGCTAAAGCGGTAGCTGACCATGTCGGTGCGGGTTCCGTTGTACGGGTCGGAGGGGCAGTGCAAGGTCGAAGGCGTCTTGTCCCAAACGGTCCAGCCCGACCAGCCACGCGGTCCCATCGGTGCCGTCGTCGCGTCACCAGAAGCGATCTGGTTGTACATGGCGGTCTGTTCGAAATACGGCAGCAGGGCCACAAATCCGCTAACGCGGGTGCTGTTGTGGTCGCGGCTGGCGCCGGCGAAAGGTCCGCCTGCCTGATTGGTCCCCTGCTTGCGCGGCGGGAAACGCTGCGTGGCCGATTCGTAGTTGTGAATTGCCAAACCCAATTGCTTGAGTGCGTTGGAGCACTGCATGCGTCGAGCTGCCTCACGCGCCGCCTGAACGGCCGGGAGCAACAGACCGACCAAGATGCCGATGATCGCGATGACGACCAACAGCTCGACCAGCGTAAAAGCTGATCTACGATCCGAACGAACGTGCGAAACCTTCATTAAGAACCTCGTAACGATGACAACTGGGGCAGGGAGAACCGAAGACGTAACGCCTAGAGAGATTGACTGCGAACCGGACTCCAGAACTGACTCGTGTCAAGCGGCTCTGCCGCGTCCCGCGCAGTCGTGGCGTGCATACCGAAGTTAGAACACACCTGGGAGATTTTAGTTCTGTGGTCGAATCGGAAAAGGGCAAAAAATCCGACAATACGAAACTATCACCGGCATGCATGCAAACCGTGGCGTGCGCTTGTGCCACCAATGGACCGCCAGAGCTTTTCTCGGCAGGGCTTCTTACGATACGGTTAAGTGTGCTTCGCTGCGACGTCGGATCCGACGCCATTAGTGCGCGCCAGCTCTGATATCGCGGTAGACATAGATGCTCGCTGACGAGTCGCTAACCAGGGCTCGAGTGGGGTGGTTGCGCTGAGCTTGCGTCTTGCGGTAGGAGTGGTGCAGCAAGCGGGCGAAAATGGCCCCGGAGGGCGGGGCTTTTGCAGGCGCGCGAGTTGAAGAACGCTCGCTGGTCGGGTATCTTCGGCTGACGTCGCTGGAGTGACGCCCCGCCTTGCTTGCCTTCTATAACGTCATGTGGCGACAATCCTTGGGCCTATGCCGTTTGGACCCGATTCGCCATTCGTCGTCCTGCTACCCACACGCTACCTGGAGCCTTTCTAACGATGACTGCTCAAGCAGTGCCAGCCGACCTCGATGCCGCTGCGGCCTCCGCTCGCGAAACACTCGACCAACACACCTATGAAACCGTACAGTGGCACTTCCATGAGTCGACCGGCTCGCCTTTCTGGCTCGAAAAGAAAAGCACGCTGAAGTTCGATCCGCTCAAGGACGTCAAGACTTTCGAAGACCTGAAAAAGTTTCCCAACTTTGAGGACGAATGGCTTCGCGGGGGCCCGGTGCGACGCTGGTTGCCGAAAGGCCTCGAAGGCAAGCCGGCCTACGTGTTCGAAACCGGCGGGACGACGGGTGTGCCGAAAAGCCGCGTCGTCGTTGACGATTTCCGCATCGACTACGAGATGTTCAGCCACACGCTCCCGGACAAGTATTTTCCGCGCGGGGCCAATTGGCTGATGCTCGGTCCCTCGGGCCCACGGCGGTTGCGATTGGCCGTCGAGCATCTGTGCCAATATCGCGGCGGGATTTGCTTCTGCATCGACCTGGACCCGCGGTGGGTGATCAAGCTGATCAAGAAGGGCTGGATGGAGCATCTGGAAGAGTACAAGAAGCACTGCATCGACCAGGCGATCACGATCCTGACCGCCGGTCACGATATCAAGTGCATGTTCGCGACCCCCAAACTGCTCGAAGCCCTGGCCTACGGTCTGGCCGAGAAAGGCACTTCCATCCAGGAGATTGGTATCACCGGGATCTTCTCCGGCGGCACGGAGTTCACGCCGCAGTGGACGCGTTTCTGCGTCGAAGAATTGCTGGGTGGCCCGCCCGAGGAGAGCGGCGTCTACATGACCCCGACCTACGGCAACACGCTGATGGGCCTGGCCTGCAGCAAACCGGTCACCGCCGATGACGATTACAAGATCACCTACTACGCGCCCCAGCCGCGAGCGGTTGTCGAGATCGTCGACTTCAACGACGACGCGCGCGTGGTCGGTTACGGCGAAACGGGCCGTGTCAAACTCACCACCATGACCAAGGAATTCTTCGTCCCCGGCTTCCTCGAGCGCGATGAAGGGGAACGCGAGCGGCCCTATATCAAATATCCTTGGGACGGCGTCAGCGGCGTCCGACCCTACCACGTCTTCGCCGCGTCGACGACGGTGGGCGTCTATTAAGAGCCTGCTAAGCCAGAGATGCGGGCCAA
>JBQCJB010000631.1:0-3855 GCA_051953155.1 Aureliella sp.
GCAGAGAGCCGGCTTTTGGGCGCACAGTCGCGGCAGGCGGCGGTCGACGCGTAGTAGCAGAGCTTGGGTAGGTTTTGCTAGCGTCGGCCAACTCGGTCCGGACTCGGCTTCAGTTTGTCGCTCGTTGACGCGGCAAGTCTCATCGTGTGGGCCTTTTATGCAGTAGGGGCAGGCGCGGGTGGAGATGAGTGTTTCGATCGTGTGGCACTCCGAATCGAAAAGAACCCGTTTATGTCGTCTGACAAGAAATTCAAGTTGGAGTACGTGTGGCTCGACGGCTATACCCCTGAGCCGAACATGCGCAGCAAGACGAAGATCGTCGACAAAGCGCCGCGCAGCGTGGCCGATCTGGACATGTGGGGCTTCGATGGAAGCTCGACCAAGCAAGCCGAAGGCAAGAGCTCGGACTGCTTGCTCAAGCCGGTCAGCCTTTATCCTGACAGCACCCGCAAGAATGGCTTTCTAGTCATGTGCGAAGTGCTGCTGCCCGATGGCAGCCCGCATCCTTCCAACTTCCGCTCGACGGTCGATGATGCGGACGATCTATGGATCGGTTTTGAGCAGGAATACTTCTTCATGGAAAATGGCCGGCCGCTCGGCTTTCCCGAAGAAGGTTATCCGGCTCCGCAAGGTCCTTACTACACCGGCGTCGGTTACAAGAACGTCGGCGACGTGGCACGGCAGATCGTCGAAGAGCACATCGATATTACGCTCGACGCGGGCATCAATATCGAAGGCATCAACGCCGAAGTGGCCAAAGGCCAGTGGGAATGGCAGATCTTCGGCAAGGGTTCGAAGAAGGTTTGCGACGATCTGTGGATGTCGCGTTACTTGATGTTCCGCCTGTGTGAAAAGTACGGCATCGATGTCGAGCTGCACTGCAAGCCGGTTCGCGGTGACTGGAACGGTTCGGGCATGCACACCAACTTCTCGACCGATTACATGCGCGAGAAGGGTGGCAAGGAATACTTCGAGAAGCTGATGGCGGCTTTCGAGAAGTACCGCGACGAGCACATCGCGGCTTACGGCCCAGACAACCACTTGCGTCTGACCGGTCTGCATGAAACGCAGTCGATCGACAAATTCAATTACGGCGTGGCCAACCGCGGAGCGTCGATCCGCATCCCGCACAGCTTCGTCAACAACAACTACCGGGGTTACCTTGAGGATCGCCGCCCGAACTCGCAGGCCGATCCGTACAAGATCATTTCGCGCTTGCTCAAGACGATCAAGAGCGTGGGTTAAGCCGCCCGCTCGGTGGCTCGAACAATCCATCATCTGAAAAGCGCCGTCGCGGCTGGCCCGTGACGGCGTTTTTTGCTATCCGCTCGGGGTCGACTCTTCCGGCCCATGATTTGCCGCGGGACTCGGGTCAACGGAAAGACGCAGCATGACCGAATACGCCAACGGACAACGGAACGAACGCGAGCGCTTGCGGGCTTCGGCCGAGCGCAAGGCTAACTGGCAGCGCTGGGGCAGTTATCTATCCGAGCGGCAGTGGGGCACGGTCCGCGAAGATTACTCGGTCAGCCAGGAAGCCTGGGGGTACGTGCCGCACGACCACGCCCGCAGCCGGGCCTATCGCTGGGGAGAAGACGGACTGCTGGGGATTTGCGATCGCGAGTGCCGCCTGTGTTTTTCGCTGGCCCTGTGGAACGGTCGCGATCCGATCCTCAAGGAACGCCTGTTCGGCTTGAGCGGGCCGGAAGGCAACCATGGCGAGGACGTCAAGGAGTGCTACTACTATCTCGACAACACGCCCAGCCACGCTTACATGCGTGGGCTTTACAAATATCCGCAATGCGAATTCCCCTATACGCGACTGGTCGAAGAAAGCGCCCGCCGCAATCGCTGCCAGGGCGAATTCGAGCTCACCGATACGGGTGTCTTCGATGACGAGCGTTACTTCGATTGCTTTGTCGAGTACGCCAAGGATTCGCCCGATGACCTGCTGATCCAAATCACCGTGCACAACCGCGGCCCCGAAGCCGCGGAAATCCATCTCTTACCGCAGTGGTGGTTTCGCAACACCTGGACATGGAACTGCACGCACGAAGGTTGCACGCTCAAGCCGACAATCCGCTTGAAGGACGGGGGACTGGAGGCGAACCACCAGACGCTCGGCCAGTGGAGAATTCGCTGCGATGAACCCTCCGACGGTGCCGAGGTGACGTACCTCTTCACCGACAACGAGACCAATCCGGTCCGGCATCCCGACGTCCCGACGCAGGGCCAGTACTGGAAAGACGCCTTCCACGCGTATGTCATCGCGCGCGACCTGTCGGCCGTTGATCCCCAGCAACTGGGTACGAAAGTCGCCGCCTATTCGGTCCACACGATCCCGCCGGGCGAGTCCGTTGTCCTGCGCGCGCGCATGGCCAGCCAGGCCCAGACCCCACAGACCTGGTTCGGTGAGGATTTCCAAAACGTCTTCGAATCCCGCCAGCGCGAAGCGGACGACTTTTACGCCGAATGCATTCCGGCCGAACTCGACGAAGACGAACGGCGAATCGCCCGCCAGGCGTACGCCGGGCTGCTGTGGTCCAAGCAGTTCTATCACTACGTCGTTCAAGTTTGGCTGGAAGGCGATCCGGCGCATCCGCCCATAGCCAGCAGCCGCCAAGACGGCCGCAACAGCGATTGGCGCCATTTGTTCAATCGCGACGTCATCAGCATGCCCGACAAGTGGGAATACCCGTGGTATGCCGCTTGGGATCTTGCCTTTCACATGGTGACGATGGCCAAGGTCGACCAACACTTCGCGCAGGATCAGTTGATCCTGTTCCTGCGCGAATGGTACATGCATCCCAACGGGCAATTGCCGGCTTACGAGTGGGCTCTGGACGACGTCAACCCGCCCGTCCATGCCTGGGCCTGCTGGAATACTTATCTCAGCAGTGGGCCCAAGGGGCAGCGCGACGTCGAATTTCTGGCCAAGAGCTTTCAGAAGCTGCTGCTGAATTTCACCTGGTGGGTCAACCGCAAGGACTTGCACGGTAACCACATCTTCAGCGGCGGCTTTCTCGGACTGGATAACATCGGCGTTTTCGACCGCAGCAAGCCGCTGCCCAACGGTGCCTGGCTCAATCAAGCCGACGCTACGGCGTGGATGGTCTTTTACTGCGGGCACATGCTGCGGATGGCTCTGGAACTGGCCGTCGATCAGCCCGCGTACGCCGATATGGCCAGCAAGTTCTTCGAGCACTACCTGGCGATCGTCGACGCCACCAACACCATGCACGGCACGGGGCTGTGGGACGAAGAGGATGGTTTTTACTACGACCACATGCGGACCGACAGCCAGTCGATCCCGCTGAAAGTTCGCTCGCTGGTCGGGCTCATTCCGCTATGCACGCCGGTTGTCCTGGAAGAGGAGCACCTGCAGGTCCTTCAAGGCTTTCGCAAGCGCATGTTGTGGTTCCTCGAGCATCGCCAGGGGATGGCTCGCTACATGACCTATGTGACACGCGAAGGGTCCAAGGGCGACCACGTGGGCCTGCGGCTGATGGCCCTCCCCAGCACCGATCGGCTCCGGCGGATGCTGACCAAGATGCTGGATGAAAACGAGTTTCTTTCGCCGCATGGCATTCGATCGATGTCGGCCGTATACCGCACGCACCCTTTTCTTTTCGAGTGCGAAGATGCGGGGCACATCGTGCGGTATGCCCCGGGGGAGAGCGACACGGGCATGTTCGGCGGCAACAGCAACTGGCGCGGGCCGGTCTGGTTTCCGATTAACTACCTGATCTGCGAAGCCTTGCGAACCTACGACTCGTTTTACGGCGACTCGTTCAAAGTGGAATGCCCGACCGGCAGCGGTCGCCAATGCACGCTGGGCGAAGTGGCCGATGAGAT
>JBQCJB010000632.1:0-5085 GCA_051953155.1 Aureliella sp.
GCGGAGCCCGCTTAGTAGCGTGGTGTGCTCGGGTCGATTTCGAGCGCCCAGGCGTCGATGCCGCCGGCCATGCTTTGTGCGTCAGGGAATCCGTTGGCCCGCAGCCACTGTGTCACCCGCAGGCTTCGCCCGCCATGGTGGCACATCACGACTACGTGTTTGCCTTCGAGCTCCTGGAGCCGACTACCCGCGTCGGCCCACTGGCTCATCGGAATCAGCACGGCCCGGTCGATCTTGGCAATCGCGGCTTCCGCAGGTTCGCGGCAGTCGAGCAGGGCTACTTCCGGACGCTCGTCCAGCCACTTGGAAACGGTGGCTACATCAACTTCCAACGGTTCGGTCGACGCCATCGTCAATCTTTCCTTCGATGAGAAACGTATCAGTGCGTCAGCCGGCGACGGAGAGCTTCCACCGGTAGCGGCGTGATCGTCGGCGCCGAGACCAGGTCCGTTCTCAAGATGTCCAGCGGTTCTTCGGCTTCTTCCGACGGCTTGTACTGCACGATGTACGCCCCGACTTGCAGGTAGTCTGTTTGCAACACGGGCGGCCAGAAATCTTCGCCGCGGTTCGAGAGCGTGCGCGCGAGCAATCGCGTGGCGCGGCCGCTGAAGCCGCTGAGGACCATCTCCAGTCGCCCAAGCGACTCGCGGTAAATGTAGAACACCAGGGCCGTATCCTGGCCGCCAGCGTACGTCCACGTTCCGTCGGCCTGTTCGTAGTAAATGCCGGGCAGATCGGCTTTGTCTTGCGTGCTCAACTGCATGCCCGCCGATGCGCACGAGGGATGCGGGTCATGGTCGCGATACCGCAGGAAGAACGGGCACGGGCGGTCGGCGGCCCGCGCAATGTTGTCCTGCGATTCGAACGGAGTCGCGCCGAAGGTTTCGGCCAAGACCAATTCGACGACCGGGTTGCTTTTGACGCTGCCGAGACAAATCAGCGCGCGGTCGCCGGTCGCCGCTTTAAAATCTTCGTAAACCGATTCCGCTCGCTCCTTGGCTTCCTGCTGGGGCACCACACCTGGACTCCACACCAGCGTTTGCTTGAGCAGTTCGGGATGGGTCGGCAGGTCGGCCCGCGGTTGCTGCATCGACCGAGCCAGTTTGTCGGTGCCGCCGAGCGTCGTCACGCCGCTGAGCATCTCGCCCAGCAGCACAGCGTCGGACGCGACCACCCAGGCCGTATCGGGAGTGTCGCCGTTTTCCGGTCGCCGCACGCCCACGCAGATCTCCAACCGCCGCCGCCGCGCCAGCAACTCCCAAAAATGCTCGGGTTTGACTGCAAATAAGGCTCCGGGCAACTGATCGGCGGAAGCGTACCCGTGCTCGACCAGGTAATCGCACAGCCGCGAGAGCGCCTCCAGCGGAATGTACTTGGCCTCGTTCTTCAACAGCGAAGCAACCTGATGGCGATCCAGCCCCGTGTATTCCACGATATTCTTGATCGTCCCCGGACGCTTCTTGCGATCGGGCGTGTGTCCTAACAACTCGGCCAAGCGAAATTCGTAACGCATTGAAACTCTCGGATAAGAGGCGGAAAGGATTTCGGAACAAGGTGCTCCACGATCACGCAGCGTCGACCGCCTTCGACGTTAATGTAAGATTATCCACCCTAGCATTTTATTGCTAGAAGGGGCGCGCCAAAAAAGCGGTTCGCCACACCTCGACGGCAAGGCGAAAAAACGCCACGTTAACTAGAAGCAGCGTGCCGCCGAGCCAAGTGGCGAACGCCGCGGGCGTTAGCTACCCAGCATGCGAGCCACGATCGAGCGAGCCACCGAAGTCTCGGTCGTGCCTTCGACAATCGTGCGGCCATCGCGAAAGATCGTCAGCCCATACTCGGGGCCGGTCAGCCGCAAAAGAAATGCGTTCCGCGTCACCGCCCCCAGAGGCGCGAGCTGTCGTTCGAGCGTTTCGAGATTGACCTGCGGAGCGCCGGCGACCGGCGCCAGCTGCACTGCGTTCTTGCCGCACAGAACCGTCGCTTGCACGCTCAATTGGCCGCTGAGGAACGCGTAGTCGCGCCGGCCACATGCCGGGCAGTCCGCGCCGCCGCCAAGTTGTTCCAGCGACAGCATCCGACAACTGGTGTTCCAGGTATCGATCGTGATCAGCTGGCGCGAAACCGCATCGAGGTTGCCGCTCAAGATCTTCAGGGCCTCAGCCGCCTGCCAGCTGGCGATGACGCCGATGGCGGGCCCGAGCACGCCGGCGGTGTCACAACTGGGCATCGCGTCGCGCGGCGGCAGCTCCGGCACCAGGCAGCGGAAGCAGGCGGTCAGGCCGGGCACGATCGCCATGACCTGGCCGCTCGCTCCCAAACAACCGCCGTGGACCCAGGGTATGCCTTCCGCCAAAGCAAAGTCATTGATCAATAATCGCGTCTCGAAGTTGTCGGTGCCGTCGAGAATCAAATCGAATCCGCCGGCCAAGCGCGCGATGTTCAGGTGGGTGATGTCTTCGACCACCGGTTCGATGGTGATGTCGCTGTTGATCCGCCGCAGCGCGGTGGCCGCGGCCACGGCCTTGGGAACGCTCTGCCGCGCGTCCTCTTCGGTAAAGAGCGTTTGCCGCTGGAGATTGGAATGCTCGACCCAGTCGCGATCGACTAGCCGCAGCGTGCCGACACCGGAGCGGGCGAGCCGTTCGGCAATCATGCTGCCCAGCGCGCCACAGCCGCAGACAATTGCGCGTGCAGCCTCGATCTTGGCTTGCCCCTGCGCGCCCAACTGCGCAAACTGAGCAGCACGACGATAACGAGCTGACGGCTTCAACACTCGGGCTCCCATGAATGCGGACGAGGGATGCGAAGTAAATCCGATTCGTGAAGGCCGCCACCAGGGCAATGGAAAAGAGACTTTTCCTGGCGGCGGTCCACCGTTGCATTGTAGCCGCAGTCGAGCGCTTGGCGAGCCGCACTCTGGCGAGCGGATGCTGGAAGAACATCGCGTCGAGTTCCCCACAAAAACCTTCCCCCATTGTTTACCAAGCAGCCGATCCCTGCCCCCGACAAAGAATTTTGCCGCTACTGAGAAGGAATGCGAGTGATGGCGCACAACCCGTATGCTCGAGGTGTCCACAGTGGCGGTACCGACCCTCAGGCGTCGGACGAAGGTAGCGGAAGCGGTGGCAGCGGTATCTGGTTGGTCGTGTTTCTGCTTTTGCCCGTCGCCTTTCTCAACTATCTTGACCGTCAGATGATGGCGGTGATGAAGGGCTCGATCATGGCGGACTTGCCGTCGATCGGGCTGGAGCAAAACTGGGGTCTGCTGCTCGGCTCGTTCAAATGGGTTTACGCGGCCCTCAGTCCTTTGGGCGGCTACTTTGCCGACCGGATCAGTCGCCGCTGGATCATTTGCATCAGTCTGTTGGTGTGGAGTTCCGTCACTTGGCTGACGGCCTACGTGACTACGTTCAACGAACTGCTGGCCACGCGGGCGCTGATGGGCATCAGCGAGGCGTGTTACATTCCGGCGGCGCTGGCCCTGATCGCCGATTTTCATTCGCGGCGGACGCGATCGCGGGCGGTCGGGCTGCACCAGACGGCGATCTATGCGGCGCTGATGCTCGGCGGGTTTACGGGCTACGCGGCTGATTCGCCCGACATCGGTTGGCGGACGGTCTTCATGGCGGCCGGAGCTGTTGGCGTGGCCTACGCCTTTCCGCTGCTCTTGCTGCTGCGCGACGCGCCTCGTTCGGTCGAGCAGATCCAAGAGCGGCCGTCACCGATCGTCGCGATCGGCGAACTGCTTTCCAATGCGTCTTTCTGGCTGCTGGTGGCCTACTTTACGTTACCGGCCATCGCAGGCTGGGTCGTCAAAGATTGGATGCCGGCGATTCTCGGCCGGCGCTTCGACTTGGGACAAGGGCAGGCAGGCGTGTCGGCGACGCTCTACGTGAATCTCGCGGCACTCACGGGCGCGGTGCTGGGCGGACTACTGGCCGACATGTGGATGCGGCGTAGCGTGCGCGGGCGGATCAACGTTAGCGCGCTCGGCATGCTGATGATCGTGCCGGCGCTGCTGGGTATCGGGTACGCTGGATCGCTGACCACAGCGGTGATGTTCCTGATTCTGTTCGGGCTGGGCTGGGGCTTCTTTGACGGCAACAACATGCCGATCCTCAGTCAGATTGCCCGGCCTCAGTTGCGGGCGACCGGCTACGGCATCATGAATTTCGTCAGCATCAGTTGCGGCGGCTTTGCGGATTGGATGTACGGCATTTGCCAGGATCGCGGCCTGGGGGACAACGTGTTCTTCGGCGTGGTCGCCGGAGCCACGTTGCTGTCGGCGGCCCTCGTGCTGATGATTCGCCCGAGAGCCGAACTGCAGTGACGTGGCCCGCGCGCCGGTGGCTAGGTGAGCTGCTTGCGGAACCGGGCAATGCTCAGCGCCAGGATCACACAGCAGCAAACAGTCAGGCCACCGATCCAGGGCAGAAGGTCGATCAGATCGGCCGCGCGAAGCACCACGCCGCGGAGGATCTCGATGAAGTAGGTCACGGGAATCGCAAAGGTCGCCAGATAGATCGGCGTGGGCATCTCGGAGCGCGGGAACATAAATCCCGACAGCAGCACCGAGGGCAGCATGATGATGAAGGCGAACTGCATCGCCTCGACTTGCGTCTTGGCCAGCGTCGACACTAGCAGGCCGAGTCCGAGGCTGCAAACGATGAACAGCATCGACAGTGCGATCAGCAGCAGTAGACTGCCGCGGACCGGTACGCCAAACACGTACATCATCACCGTCAACACGATCAACACCTCCACCAGTCCAACGATCGCGTAGGGCAATAACTTGCCCAGCAACAATCCTGCTCGGCTGACCGGGGTGACGAACAGTTGTTCCAGCGTTCCCGCCTCGCGTTCGCGGACGACGGCAAACGAGGTCAGGAAGAGCGTTACCAGTTGCAGGATGATGCCGACCAGGCCAGGCACGAAGAAGTAAGCGCTTTCCAGATCGGGGTTGTACAGCAGTCGCGGCCGCACGTCGAGGGGGCTGGCCCCCGCACCCCAAATAAATCGGGGGGGGGCGGAACGGCATGGGTTTCAATTGGGCCCCGCCCATCCCCTCCAGAACATTTTTCC
>JBQCJB010000633.1:0-7595 GCA_051953155.1 Aureliella sp.
GTCCAGCGCGCTCAGGATCTGAGCTGCGATGCTGAAAACTTCGCCAATCGGCAAAGGGCCGTTGCGAAGCGCCTCTTGCAGCGTGTGGCCGTCGAGCAGTTCCATGGCGAAGAACGGATTCTGCTCATCGCGGCTGACGTAGTAAATCGTGACGACGTTCGGATGGTTGAGGCGCGCCTGGGTGATCGCTTCTTGCAAGACTTTGTCGACGTCGCTCTGGTTGTCGCCGATCTGCCGCGTATGCAACAGCTTGACCGCCACATAACGCTGCAGGGAGGTGTCCAGAGCGCGGTAGACCGAGCCCATGCCTCCTTTGCCTAGCCGTTCGTCGAGTTGGAAGTGATCGAGCTTGTGGCCGATCAACAGGTCTTTGTGAAGATCGAATTCCGTTTCATCCAGGCGGCGGGCCCGCGAGAAATCGATGCTGATAGTCGCCGACATCGATTCGCGGATAGCCGCGTAATGCCAGTTGCGATGGCATTCCGGGCATTCGGCTTTCATCTCAGGTCGGACCAGGAATTCGACTCCGCAGACGCAGCGGTATCGCACTGCGAACAGAGTACTGGTGTTGGCTTCAGCCATTGCACAAATGCCACAGGAAAAGAGCCCGCGTTGATTTTCGGCAACATGCTCCTCAGCACGCTTTCTCTTCTGGGGCCGACGCCCGGCGGACTGCAAGACATTGTCGTTTAAGCCTTTGCGTTTTGCTACGGGGCTTGGCGGAGTTGTTTCTGGCCGCAGTCGGCACTGGGCTTGCGATCCGGCGGTGACGTGACGCCGCGCGGCAGGTGCCCGCGGCGAGACGTCCATATCCGCTGTCGCGCTTTTTCCAGTGCGCGCATGGCGGGCCCGGCTTTGGGCAGGGCGTCGGCCGATTCCGCTTTCCATCAGTCAAAGTACCGCACATGCATGCTACCGAGCTCGCCCACATTGCCGCCAACTTCGCATCGATCGGCTACGCTTTGTTGTCCGGCAGCGAGCCCGTACTCAGCGACTCGGCCCACGGCTACTGGCTGGCCAACCGCTTCCGCTGCGATGCCTGGCACCAACGCATCAGCCGCCATCGCAGCGCGATCGAGCGCTGCGGCACGAGCCAGCGCAGCCGCCTATGGCACGACATTCTGCCGACGCTGCAAGAGATTCTGATTAGCGAGCCGCTGACGCGGGCGGTGGCCTATGTGACCAGCCACCTCGAGAAAGACGATAGCGGAAGCGATTGGGGCGCCTTGGCCGATAGCGTGCTGGTCAATCATGTCGAGGCTCGGCACCGCTGCCTGAACCTGATGGTCTTCGGTTACGGATTGCCGGTCGAAGGCGCCGTCGGACTGAACCATCTGCGGCGCATGATCGAGTTCTACTCTGACCAATTGCTCGGGGCGTTGCCGCCGCATCGCGATCTGGAGAGTTACGCCTTCGAACCGGGACTGGTCGCCGCGGCCCAGCGCGATTACCGACGCTATTCGGTCGCCGGCCCGCTTCCACAGGTTCGCTTGCTGTCGCTGGCGACCGCTATCCAACAACTGCTGGCCAGCGAGCAACTCCCGCCCAGCCCCAACGCGCGACTAAACGAGAGCATCGCCGAGGCCGCACTGGCCATGCTCCCGCCCGATCTGTTCGATAGCTTTGGCGTCGTGCGCGGGCGAGTGCAGACAGCGCTGGCCGCGGCGGTCGATGAATCGCCAATTGCGTCGAGCGATTTCGATCGACCACTCGCAGCACCGTTCGACCTGCTGGCCCATCATTTGCGACAGCCGGGCGCAAAAACCTCTCGTCGCTTCTAGGCAGTATCCGGACCACCTACCGCCAAGCCGCGCGATCGCGCCCACGCTGCCTCAGTGAAGATGCACCGCGGTCGCAGTCCGCAATTCGCGTTATCATGGCAGTCGCTGTTATGGCAGTCGCTGTCATCTCAGTCGTCGTGCGGCGCATCGATTTTTAGCAAGTGTTTTTTCGTTGGCGGAGTAGCTCAATGGGACAGGGATGGGTCGTCGGTCTGGGCGAAGTGTTGTGGGACGTTTTTGGTGACGAAGCTCGCTTCGGGGGCGCGCCGGCCAACTTTGCCTGCCATGCCAGCCAGCTCGGAGCCCGCGTGGCCATGGTTTCTGCCGTCGGACCTGAGAGCGATCCACTGGCCCAGCGAGCGCTCCAGGAACTGTCCGACCACGGCGTCGACACCACAGCCATTTCGCGCAGCCAGCATGAAACCGGCCGCGTGCTGGTCGAGGTCGATGCCGAGGGACATCCCGAGTACCGCTTTGCCGAGCATCCTGCCTGGGATTTTCTTGCTTGGAGCCAGGCAGCGGAAACCATCGCTGCTCAGACGCACGCTGTCGGCTTCGGGACGTTGGCCCAGCGCCATAGCGACTCGCGGCGCACGATCCGGCAATTCCTGGCGGCTGTACCCGAGGAAGCATGGCGCATCTTTGACGTCAACCTGCGCGGTGACTTTTGGACCGAGCAGTGCATCGTCGAATCGCTTCGCTTGGCCAATGCACTGAAGCTGAACAGCGACGAATTGCCGATCGTCGCCCGCGCTTGCGGCGTTCAGGCCTCGGGCAACGAGGCGCTAGAAAAGATCCGTGAAATGTTCGCTCTGCGTTTGGTTGCCTTCACCGGCGGCAGCGGCGGAGCCACGCTGGTCACGGCGGACGAAAGCGATCACTGCGCAGCTCCCAAGGTCCAGGTTGTCGACACGGTCGGCGCCGGTGACTCGTACACTGCGGCGATGACGTTAGGACTGTTGAAGGGCTGGCCCCTCTCGGAGGTCAACCAGCGGGCGATCGCCGTGGCGGCCTATGTTTGCACGCAGCGAGGCGCCACGCCGCCCCTGCCGCAGGGAATCAAGGATTGGTTCGCTCAGCCATGATCGCACGAATTCCTTTGCCGCTCCGCGTCAACAGGCAGGTCACCGGGCGACCATCGGGCTGCGAATACTTGCGTTGCAATTGACTGGCATCGACATTCACCAGTCGGCTCTTCACTTCGAGCGTGCCTGCCTGATAGGCGCGAAGCCATTTGCGAACGCGGCGATCGTCCCAAGCGATTACCTCCAGAACGCGAAACGCTTGAGCCCACGGCGCCGCGATGATTCGTGGGCCCGTGAAGTATCCACTGGGGTGCGTCACGGCCATCAGATCGTTGGCTGCACTCCAGGCCGCCGCTAAACCCGCTGCGAAAAGAGCCGGATGCGGCTCGTACACGAATTCTTCGGGATCGCTGACGATGTCGGCATGCGCCGACGCTTGGCCCATGTAGACGTCCGCCGGCCCATCGCGGTGGCAGAGCACTGCCGCGACGCTCCCTGCCGGGATGGGCAAGTTCACCTCGCCGCGGAAAAGCAACTGTTGAGGACATTCGCGCGGGGTGCCCAACCAACATCGACTCCATTGACCGTCGAGCTCGGATTCTGAAACTTCGGTGGCCGGCGCTAGCTTGATAATCGCCGCGCGCGCTCGTTCGCCCAGACGCATGCACTCGGCCAGCGACGGGCTGAAGGCTTCTCCTTGTGTCGTTCGCGAACTGCGCTGCGGCCCGGCCCGCCGATCGGGATCGATGTGCAATGCGGCTTGCGCGAGGTCGCCCATACAGTCCGGCAACTGGCCGATGCACAGATCGCCACGCTGGTCGTGCGCCCGCAAGTTCGCCCTAGCCAGCTGCGTCATGCGCCGGTCGCGGTCGATGCCCACGACGCGATGCTGCGCGGCCAAGGCCACCAGATCGACGCCCGCCCCGCAGCAGGCGTCAACGACCGGCAACTCCGCTGCGATCAACCCGGCTTTGAAAGAGGCCGAGATCCAATCGCTGGCCTGCTGAAGACTGCGGTCGGTCCACAACCACCGCGCGGGATCGGGAAAGCGATCGCGGCTCCGCCAGCGGAAACGCAGCTGTTCCTCGAGCAGCGCTTGTTGAACCGCGTCCAACCGATGTCGGCGGCCATCCACCTTCAGCGATTTGTCGCCGGACAGCGGAATGTCCTTCAAAACGCGATGACCTTCCCGCATTAGCCACAACCACGGATCCATGACTTCGCCCGCATCTAAGTCTTAAGGTAGCAGTGCCCGCACTCAACTGACCAGCCAACGGTGAACTCGGCCGGAGGGTGACCCACGCGCCTATGGTGCGCGCGGTTTCGCATCTGGCAAGCCGTCGTCGTTGAAAAGTCGCCAAGATGCAGCCCGCGGCGAGCGCGGCCAGCAATTGCGCCGGTTGAGCCTACCGGACCCTAGCCCAGTGACCCACCGCCGCTTCTCAGGCCGATATTTGAGGTGGGATATTTCGTCGGGACCGTTGCAGGAGCTAAACGAACATGCTGTCGTTACTGACCAAAAAACCAGCTCTCGGTGCGCTGTTGTTGGCCAGCGCTGCCGGCGGTCCGTATGTGCTCTATGAAACCGAGGCGGGACAGTCGGCCCGACAAACGGCCAGCAGTCTTTTCGGGAGCGGCGAGGCCAGCAGCTCCGCCAACGTCGGCACCAGCGGCAGCAGCTGGTTCTCCGGCGGCGGGCCGAGCTCGAGCTTTCAAACCACCGGCACGACGCTCGACCTGTGGAACTTCAACCTCGGAACTCCGGCGGTGGATCAGCTGCAGGGACAAGGCTCGCTGCCGCCGCTGACCGGCAACAATATCACCGACTTCCGCGAAATCCTGCGTTTCGACATCACGCCGCAGTGGGTGCCGCAGCGGTTTGCCCGAGTCAGCACGGTCCTGGCCGACATGAATCTGGACGGACTGCGCGTGCCGGTCGTTACCGGTACGCAGATCGGCGACGTCGCCGGAACGTTGACCTATTACTTCGATCGCTACCAGCACCTGCAGCGGTTGAACATTCATGGTCTCACGGGCGATCCCGAACGGGTCGTTCAGACTCTGCAGCAGTTTTATCAACTTCGGCAGGAACCGGCGCTCGGCGGCGGATTGTACTTGATCAAGTGGAACGGCAAACCGACCAGCGTCCTGCACATCGCCCCCGCGCCGATCATCTACTCGACCGCCGAGCATTCGCGCTACAGCGTCTTCTTGGAGCTCAACCAGCCCAACATCCCGTATGGCCTGAGCTCCGAGGCGCAGCAGTTGATCGACAACGGGCACCTCATCAATCGCTGGTAAGCTCGTCGTCGACGCTTCATGCACCACTTTTTGCATCGGCAGGGCACGGCAAATGCATGGCGGCACTGGCGAGCTGTCTCGGGTATGATTTCCCGACCGGTAAGACTCTGGTGTTTCCTGCATGAATTTAGGGAGAAGAACTTTGACGTTGCGATCCACCAAGAACGATATGTCCGCCAAGACGCGCAAGGCAGTCTGTGAAACGCTGAACGTCGACCTGGCCGTGCTCACCGACTTGTATTCCCAAACCAAGCAGGCCCACTGGAACGTGCGTGGACCGGAATTTTTTTACCTCCACAAGCTATTCGACCAACTGGCCGAAACAGTCGAACAGCATATCGATCCGCTGGCCGAGCGAATCACGGCCTTGGGGGGCAAAACGCACGGGACCGTCCGCCAAGCCGCCCAGAACTCGCCGCTGGAAGAATTCCCTGACGAATTGCCCAATGCCCTGGCGTTTGTCGACGCGCTGATCGACCGCTACGCGGCAGCCGCCAAACAGGTCCGCTCCGACATCGGCGTGGCGGACGAGCAGGAGGACGACGGCACGGCCGATCTATTGACCGCCGTCTCGCGCGACCTGGACCAGTCGCTGTGGTTTCTCGAGGCTCACAAACCCAAATAAAGCTGGCGTCCGCCGAGAGACCGCTCTCGAGACAGTTTTACAAAAAGCATGGAGGGGTCAGCTGTCCCGTTTTCGCGGCGGCTGGCCCCTCTTTCTCGTGAGTCCCCAAAAACCTCTGAAAGGTGCGGTGCGAATCTCTTTACAGCTGTCGAGACACGTGCGCATAATTGCACCTGGGAATGCCTCATCTATTGATTGCAGACTTCATCCTGAGAGTGCAGAGGAATTGTGACCATGGCCGCTCGATCCAGCAGTGCGCGTCGCCAGGCTCGACGCAATCGCCGCCCGCTCGCCCGTCCACTCCGCCGCTCACCGCGGCGCACGTTGCAGTTCGAAGCTCTTGAGGGCCGCCGAGTCATGGCGGCCTATATCAACGAATTCCATTTCTCGCCGCTGTTTGGCAACAATGCCGAAGACCAGTACGTGGAGCTGCGCGGCCAAGCCGGGTCGAGCCTGCCGGCCGGCACCTACCTGGTTGCGATCAGCAGCGCGGACGGCGTCTATGAACTCGGCGACATCCACGCCATCTTCGATCTCAGCAACCAGAGCTTCGGTTCGAATGGTTTGCTGGTGTTGATGGAATCGGGCGGCGGGTATGCAGTCGATCCGGCAGCTCGCCTGTTGCGCGGCACCGATGGATTCGCAGGCATGCCCGGCAACATTTTTACAGCCGATTCCAACGCCAAGCAGATCCGCACCGGGTCGAATACTTTTCTGTTGATCCAGTCGAATGTCGCGCCGGCGCTCACCAACGATATCGACAGCAATGACGACGGACTGCCCGATGGCGCGTATCTCAACTGGCAGATCCTGGACGGCTTTACGGTCTTCCCTTGGGTCGAGAGCCTGTGGAAACAGCAGGGTTACGCTCCGATCACCTTCCATGAAAGCGGCGTGGGCAGCGCGCTGATAGGAACAACTTCCGTCGAGACCGATGCCTTGGCCTACGTCGGACGCATCGGCCAGTCGACCGGCTACGAACCAGGTGATTGGGTGGCAGGCAATACCGTCGAGTTCGACAATGGCACGGGCCAACCGAGCTGGAAATTTCAATTCCAGCACGGCGTCTTCGGCACGCCGCGGCCGTACGCTTTCGGAGGGCGATTCCTCGACAATGTCGGTTCCAGCAACTGGGTGGGCAGCGTCTCTGGCAAGGTCTTTATGGACTTGAACAGCGACGGAGTTCAGCAAGCCGGAGAACAGCCGATTCCGGGAGCGACGATCACCGCCGATCTGGACGGGGACTCGCAATTCGGAGTTTTCACCGAGCGAATCGAACCCAACAACTACCCGGTCAACAGCGACGTCAGCAACGCGTCATCCAACGTCACGTTGGTTTCCGCCGGCAGCGACAATGTTCATCAAGGATTCAAGATCCGACCGGTGCAACGTTTCGGCTCGCCGGTGGGCGAGTACATCTTCTCGCACGAGAACGTCGGCTTCTTCAACGAGGATCGCCGGCTGCGGATGGACTTCTATCGTCCGGCCCGCTCGATCAGCATCGATGTCATCGGCAACAGCGATTCGTCGCCGACGTACGGGCGGCTGGAGATTTTCAATTCCGTGGGCGAGTCGTTGGGTTGGGTGCGAACCGCGGCTCTAGGCGCCAACCAGCTTCAGCGACTGTCGATCACTTCCCCGACCAGCGCGATCGCTTGGGCCGTGGCTTACTCCGAGAATTCGTATTTGAATTCGTCGCCCTTCGGCATGCTGGATAATTTGCAAATCACTTTGCCAGAGCAAAAAGTTACCAGCGATGCTGACGGCACGTACGTGATCCAGCCGATGGCCAGTGGCCGTTACGTGGTGAATTTGACGGGGCCGGCTACCTATGACCAAGTTACTCCGGCCGGCGGCGCTGGC
>JBQCJB010000634.1:0-3853 GCA_051953155.1 Aureliella sp.
GCCGACGTAAAGGACGTGGCCGGCACCTGGAAGGACTTGACCGACAGCGTGAACTCGATGGCCGGCAACTTGACGGGCCAAGTGCGGAATATCGCTGAAGTGACGACGGCCGTGGCGAACGCTGACTGGTCGAAAAAGATCACGGTCGACGTGAAGGGTGAAATTCTCGAGCTGAAGGACACGATCAACACGATGGTCGACCAGCTCCGCTCGTTCGCTTCGGAAGTGACTCGCGTGGCTCGCGAAGTGGGTACCGAAGGCAAGCTGGGTGGCCAGGCCGACGTGAAGGACGTGGCCGGTACCTGGAAGGACCTCACCGACAGCGTGAACTTCATGGCGGGTAATTTGACCGGCCAGGTGCGTAACATCGCCGACGTGACCAAAGCCGTGGCCAACGGTGACTTGTCGAAGAAGATCACGGTCGACGTGAAGGGGGAAATCCTCGAGCTGAAGAACACGGTCAACACGATGGTTGATCAGCTCAGTTCGTTCGCCGCCGAAGTGACCCGCGTGGCCCGCGAAGTGGGCACCGAAGGCAAGCTGGGTGGCCAGGCGCAGGTCAAAGGGGTCTCCGGCACGTGGAAGGACTTGACCGATAACGTGAACTTCATGGCTGGTAATTTGACCAGTCAGGTGCGCGGGATCGCCAAGGTTGTGACCTCGGTGGCCAACGGTGATTTGAAGAAGAAGCTGACGGTAAAGGCCAAGGGAGAGATCGCCGCCCTGGCCGATACGATCAACGGCATGATCGATACGCTGGCGTTGTTTGCCGATCAGGTGACGACGGTTGCTCGCGAGGTGGGGGTCGAAGGCAAGCTGGGCGGCCAGGCGAGCGTGCCGGGTGCGGCTGGTACGTGGAAGGATTTGACCGACAACGTCAACCAGTTGGCCGCGAACTTGACCACGCAGGTCCGCGCCATCGCCGAGGTGGCGACGGCCGTTACCAAGGGTGACTTGACGCGTTCGATCAAGGTCGAGGCCCTGGGTGAAGTGGCTGCGCTAAAAGACAACATCAATGAGATGATCCGCAACCTGAAGGACACGACGCTCAAGAACAGCGAGCAAGACTGGCTGAAGACGAACCTGGCGAAGTTCAGCCGCATGTTGCAAGGCCAACGCGACTTGCTGACCGTCGGACGTTTGATCCTCTCGGAGTTGGCGCCGGTGGTCTCGGCCCAGCACGCCGTGTTCTACACGCTCGATGCCACGACCGAACCGTCCAGCATGAAGCTGCTGGCCAGTTACGCGTACGAGCACCCCAACGCGACCGGCCAACGCCTGGCCCTGGGCCAAGGGCTGGTCGGGCAATGCGCTTTGGAAAAGCAGAAGATCGTGCTGCAGAACGTGCCGCCGGGCTACGTGCGGATCTCGTCGGGTCTGGGCAACGCCACGCCGATGAATCTGATCGTGTTGCCGGTGGTCTTCGAAGGCGAAGTCAAAGCGGTGCTGGAACTGGCCTCGTTCGACGTGTTCAATTCGACGCACCAGGCATTCTTGGACCAATTGATGGAGAGCATCGGCATCGTTCTCAACACGATCGAAGCCAACATGCGGACGCAAGACCTGCTCGAACAATCGCAGTCGCTGGCCAAGGAACTGCAGAACCGGCAACTGGAACTGCAGCGCACCAACGAAGAACTGCAGCAGCGCGGTCACATGCTGGCCTATCAGAACGCCGAAGTCGAACGCAAGAACCGCGAAGTCGAACAAGCGCGTCAGGCCCTGCAGGAGCGAGCCCAGCAGCTGGCGCTGACCTCCAAATACAAATCGGAATTTTTGGCGAACATGTCGCACGAACTGCGCACGCCGCTCAATAGCCTGCTGATTCTCTCCGACCAGCTGTCGAAAAATCTCGATGGCAACCTGACGCCCAAGCAGACCGAATACTGCAATACGATCCATTCTTCGGGCAACGACCTGCTGATGCTGATCAACGATATCCTCGACTTGTCGAAGATCGAATCGGGTACCGTCGTCGTCGACATCGGCGAACTGCGCTTCAGCGACTTGCAAGATTACCTGGAGCGGACCTTCCGGCACGTTGCCGAGTCCAAGGGAATCGGGTTCAGCATCGATCTGGCGAGCGAATTGCCATCGGCCATCTTCACCGATTCCAAGCGTTTGCAGCAGGTCGTCAAGAATCTGCTCTCGAACGCGTTCAAGTTTACCCACGACGGCGAAGTGCGGCTGTCGGTCCAAACGGTCACCGGTGGCCAGTTCGAGACCGAGAGTTTGCAAAACGCCAATATGGTCCTGGCCATCTCGGTGAGCGACACGGGTATCGGCATTCCGCCGGACAAGCAGCGCATCATCTTCGAAGCTTTCCAGCAGGCCGACGGCAGCACCAGCCGCAAGTACGGCGGCACTGGCCTGGGCTTGGCGATCAGCCGCGAAATCGCGCGCTTGCTCGGCGGCGAAATCCGCTTGAAGAGCCAGCTCGAGGTGGGCAGCACCTTCACATTGCTGTTGCCGCAGGCTTACGTGCCGGTAAAGACGGCCAAGAAGCCAGGACCGACGCTGTCGGAAATGGAAGCCGCCATGGTGGTCATGAGCGTCGAAGACAAATTGCCCAGTTCGACATCCAGCGAGCTGTCGATCGTCAATATCCCGGACGATCGCGAATCGCTCACCCTCGGCGGCAAGGTCCTACTGATCGTCGACAACGATATCAGCTTTGCCCAGTTCTTGTTGGAATCGGCCCAGTCCCGCGGGTTCAAGGGAGTGATCACTACCTCCGGGGCGACGGCTATCGCTCTGGCGTGCGAGTACCAGCCCAGCGCGATCACGCTGGATATCAGCCTGCCCGACATCGACGGTTGGCGTGTGCTGGATCGTCTCAAGCATGATCCATTGACGCGGCATATTCCGGTGACGATCATCTCGACTGAAGATCAGCTGGAGCGCGGGGTCAAGCGGGGGGCGATCGGCTACTTGGGCAAACCGATTCGCACGCAAGATATCTTGCTCGACGCGCTCGATGAGATCCACGATCTGGTCGAGAACGATGCCAAGCTGCTGGTGCTGGTCCACCGCGACGCTCAGCGCCGCGCTGAATTGGCCGAATGGCTGGGAGGCGACATGGTGACGGTGGCGGCCTTCGAAAGCCGGCAAGAGGCGATGCAGCTGCTCGAAGAACAAGAGGTTGACTGCGTGGTACTGCAGGGAGGAGCGTCCGAGGTTTCGGTTAGCGAATTTACCGAAGCCTTGTCGTGTTCATCTCAGTTGCGACACACGCCCTGCATCGTCTTCTTTGACGAAGGAGCCATGAGCGATCCGCTGGAGCTGGCCCGAGTCGAACGCCATCGCAGTTGTTCGTCGGCCCGGACGCTCGAACAACTGATCGACCTGACGGCTCTGTACCTGCACCAGCCGGTCGCCGCGCTGCCCGAGGCGCAGCAACGCGTCGTCGCCCGCATACACGACGACAATTCCATGCTGGCCGGCAAGACAGTGCTGATCGTCGACGACGACATTCGCAACATCTTTGCATTGACCAGTGTGCTCGAGCGCCAGCAGATGGTCATCATCTCGGCTGAGACCGGGCGGAGCGCCATCAACATTCTCCAGTCGAACGTCCACATCGACCTGGTCCTGATGGACATAATGATGCCTGAACTCGATGGGATGGACACGATGCGAGAAATTCGCAGAATACCCCACCTCAAGCACCTGCCGATCATCGCCGTAACAGCTAAAGCGATGAAGGGCGACCGAGAGAAATGCATTGAGGCCGGGGCATGGGATTACCTGTCCAAGCCTGTCGACACCGAGCAAATGTTAGCTGTATTGCGAGCGTGGTTGCACGACTGATGCAGATTTACTGCGAAGCTGCCCCGACGCGAGAAGCGATTTT
>JBQCJB010000635.1:0-3634 GCA_051953155.1 Aureliella sp.
TGGCCGAGGTGGATCGGACCGTTGGCATACGGCAGAGCGGCCGTCACCAGAATCTTGCGAGGGGCAGTTCGTTGTGGCGAGATCATCACGTCCTTGCAATGCAAGAAAAAACGGCGAAAAGGTGCGTCGATTAGAGGCGAATTGTAGCATTTTGGTTCGCGCTCCGGGAGCCGTCCCCGCTGCGGTCCGCAGCGGCGAAAAGAGCCAGGAAAGCGAGGAGCAGCGCTGCCCATTGCGCTTTGAGCAGCTCGCGAATTTAGCTGCCTTCCGAAGCGCTAGGGCTCGCGGAGGATCTCGCCGGTTTGGGCGTCGCAGTATTCGTTGAATTTTTCGACCAACAAGCGGCAGGTGATCCCCGCGGCGGCCGAGCCCAGTGGGCTGCGCGGCGCGTAGATGAGGGCGACCAGGGCGGTGTCCGAAGGTTCGATCTTGCCGGCCATCGAATCCTTGATCGGACTGCCGACCGGGCGATCGGGCGTGTGCGACGCATCGCAGGTGACGACCAGGTCCTCGACGTCTAGAACCTGACCACTGGCGTTGAATACGAAGCCTTCGCCTGCCGTGCCGCGGCGGACGTGCAGATCGCGCGAGCACTTGTCCAGCGACAGCAGCGAGATAGGCAGGCCGCCCAGCAGACTGGCGGCGTTCAGCACGTCGACCGGCCCGTTGATGCGCGGCAGCGAGCCCTCTTCGAGCGCGCAGCGGAGCAGGTATTCCTGAGCCGGCTTGCTTCGGCCTGAGGCTTTGAATTTGCCATGCCGGAGCATTTGGCGGACCTCCGAGCGCAGTGCCTCGGCTTCGGACGTCTGCGACTCCTCCACCGCCCGGACAGCGGCCTCGTCGGTCCACAGCCGCAGCCGCGCCGAAGCGGGCCCGACCTGCACGCGTTCGATTTCCAGAGCGATGACCTGGAGACACTCCAGATCTTCAGCTAGCGTCAACGTCATTGGCATGCGGTGCTCCCCAAGCGGCGCTCGAGAGGATAAACAGGCTGACAAGTCGCTGCCGGCCCGCGAACAGGGGCGGGGCGAGCGACAAGGCCAGGTTCGCAAACCGTCTAGGTTAGCAAATCGTCGGGCGGGGCTGGCATCTTGCCGCCGTAGAACTTAGTGATGTCGATGCCGCCGCGTTGCTCTTCTTCGAACAACTTCATCCTGGCCTCCAGCCGTTCCAGTCGCCGCTGCAGCTGAGGAACCAGCGATGGCAGCGGGTCGATCGGCTCCTGGCGCGGCACAGAAGGATAACCCAAGTGCCGCTGCATGGCGGCGAACAGAAAGAGCGTGTCTTTGCGGCGGTTGGCCTGAGCGATCTTCCCCTCCTGCACACCAAACAGCACGGGATCCAGCGACCGCGATTCGCCCGCCTGCAGGGCGCGCTGCCGGAACAATTCGCTGCGGGCATAAATCATGTCGGCTAGATCGACCAAACCCAATTGACGACGCACATTCAGGATCCATGCCTTCCAATCGTCGCTGAAGGTCGCGTCCTCGGCCATCGCCTTCAGGCCTCGGTCGTAGTTCAACCGATTGCGCGACATGGCTTCGAATTCGAAGAAGAACAACCCTTGCAGATTGATTTCGCGGCTGCGATAGTCCGCTTCGGCCGCCAGGAAGCGCAGGGCGGTGCGATAGTCAAACCGTCCGCGATCGGTCTCTGCCTGGGCGACGACGAAGGTCTGAAACGGGGAGAAATAGTGGCGGAGCAGAGCCATGCCGCTGCTCATCTGCCCGCGGTGCTTCAGCTCGGCCAGCATCAGGTCGATCGCCATCGGCAACTTGGTCGTGGCCAGCAGTTCGTGCCGCGTCTGCTCGAGCAGTTCTTGAAGCGGCAGGTTCTGCCCGAGCCGCTCGACGAGGACTCGAAAAAAATAAGCCTGCTCGACATATTCCTCGCGGGCCAGCATCAATGGTCCTGCTGCAGATGTTTGTTGAGGAACTCGATCGCCGCCCGGCGCGCCTCGGGATGGATGAAGGTGACCAGGTGTCCCTGCTTGTCCACCGAATAGTAGCAGGTTTCCACTCCGAGCGCGGCCAGCCGATCGCACAGCACGCGGCTGGCCTCCGGCGGCACGATCAAGTCGCTCGCGCCGTGGAAGAAGAACATCGGGCAATCGTCGCTCGACGCATACGTCAGCGGCGACGCCTCGCGGTAGAGCAGCGGGAACTGGCCGCGCGTTCCGCCGAGCACGTGCGCGATCGCGCGACTGTCCTCGGGGATGAAGTCGAAATCGCACGGAGCACCGCCGGCTACCGCGACTTTCACTTTCGGCTGGTCTGCTACCGGATCGGTGGCCAACATCGCAGCCAAATGACCGCCGGCCGAGTATCCGTAGACGCCCAGACGCTGCATGTCGATCTTGAAACGCCCCGCCTCGCGGGCCATCCACCGCAGCGCTTCGCGACAGTCCTCGATTTGAGCCGGATATTTCGAGGCCGGTGCCAGGCGATAGTTGATTGCGACCGCCACGTATCCGGCTTGGGCGAGCTCCCGAGCGTGGTCGCTGACGTTCCATTTGTCGCCGCTGGACCATGCTCCGCCGTGAATCACCAGCACGCCCGGATGCAATTGCTCATCGGCTGGTCGATAGACGTCGGCCAGCAACCGCTGCTGATCGATCTGGCAGTACACCAGGTCCTTCTCCGACTCGATCGCTCGGCTGAGCTCTGGCGAACCACCGCGAGCCGGGCAAGTTTCCAGCCCGCAAAATAGCGCTATCGCCGCCAGAAGTCCGCGAAACAGTTTTACAGTCCGCATCGAAAGCACCCCCGAATGCGGCCTCAAAGACAGCCATGAACGCGACTGCTTGCGTGGCGAGCCTGTCCTCATTGGGCTCCAGTCGCCGAGGGCCTTCGTAGGTTCGGGTGCGACGTCGTCGATCGTTTCCGTTTCGTGCATCATCGTCGGAGCTATCAGGGTGGAACAAATTCTGCGTTACGCGTCGCAGCATATCACCCTATAATATGGGCGGCGCCCGAGCCAGGGCTACGTTGCTTTTGCATCTTCCAGGAAACGGACCTGCATGACCGCCGAGAATTCGCGATACAGTTCGATCCAAGCCGCGGTTGACGCGATCCACCGTGGTGAAGTGGTGATCGTCGTCGATGCGGAGGATCGGGAGAATGAGGGAGATTTCATCTGCGCGGCGCAGTTGGTCACCTCGGAAACGATCAATTTTATGCTGCGTGGGCGCGGCCAGTTGTGCGCGCCGATCCTGCCGTCGGCTTGCCAGCGTCTGGAATTGCGGCCGCTGGTCGACCTGAATACCGCTCCCTTGCAAACGGCCTTCATGACGCCGGTCGACTACGCGGGCTCCAAGACGGGCATCACGGCGGCCGAACGCGCCGAAACGATCCGCCGGCTGGCCAGCGAGACGTCCTCGCCCAATGACTTCGTCCGACCTGGGCACGTCTATCCTCTGCTGGCGATGGAAGGGGGGGTGCTGCGACGGGCTGGGCATACCGAGGCGGCCGTCGACCTGGCGCGCATGGCGGGGCTGGCGCCGGCGGGCGTGCTGACCGAGATCCTCGACGAATCGGGGGACCGGGCGACGCGCGACGATTTGCTGGCTCTGGCCGAGAAGCACAAGCTGGAGATCATTTCGATCGAGCAACTGATTGCGCACCGCCGCGTGAAT
>JBQCJB010000636.1:0-4992 GCA_051953155.1 Aureliella sp.
GCATGGCTGGCAGCACACGGTGCTGGGGCTGGTGATGTTCGTCTTCGCTTCGGCCTGCTTGTTCGTTACGCTCGGTGCTTTTACGGCTCTGTTCCAACGTTTCTCGACGGCAGCGCTGCCTCGCGATCGGAAGACGTGGCACCTGGCTTACAACGCTGCGGTCTGCTTTCCGGGTAAGGCACCCGAGGTCATGTCCGAAGAGGACGCTTATTTCCGCTCGTCGCGAAATGATTCCGCACGCAAGGGGCAAGCGGCCGCCCGGCGACTGCGCGTCTTCGATCCGGCCGACCGCCGCGTGTTGCTGCGAACGTTGTTCGTCTCCGCCAGCCTGGCGTCGGTGCTGATCATGGCCCTGAGCGTCTCAGCCTTGGCGCGAAGTCGCGGCGATCTGCTCGGTTTGCCTCACTACTCGACCGCCCAGGTAGACGCAGCCTTCTCCGAAGCGGCGATGCCTGAGACGCTGCACAGCGCCCAGCGCGTGGCGTTCACCGGACAAGTTCGCGCTCCGGACAATTTCAACGGCGAGTACTCACGCATCTGGAAGTATCGCGACTCGCGCCACGAGTTCGCCCTGTCGGTCGATTTTCCGTTCCGTGGTTTCCATCCCCTGTGGGTCTGTTATACGAACGTGGGAAATGTCGTCGACGGCGAACCGGTGATTCACAAGCAGCCGTCGAATGAGGGCGCCCAACCCGGCGGTGAGGGCTCGATCGCCCGCTTCAAGTTGATCGACGAATTCGGCACGACCTCCTACGTGTGGTTCTCACTCTTCGATCCCAGTGGCCAGCCGGTCCCGATCGAGGACTATTCGCCTGATGTAAAGAATCTGTTGGTCAACCGCTTGCTCGGTCGCAATGGGCTATCCTCGGGCACCGAGCCGGTCACGTTTCAGTTCCAGCTCTATTTGCAGAGCACGTCCGAACTGACCGAAACCGAGCTGCAGCGCTATCTCGAGATCTATAACGAAGCTCTGCCCCACGCGGTCGAGCAAGTCAAACAGCTGAGCACGCGCTAAGCCTCTCGTCAGGCCGTGCGACGCGCGGGCCGACGACCGAGGGCGAGAGAAACCTCGGGTAGTGCGAAAGCTCGAGTAGTGCCCAGCTCGAGTATGGAAAAAACCTCGCGCGAGCGAGTGTGCTCACGCTTTGGGCGAGTTCGCTGGCTTGCCAGCTGCCGGCGAGGAGGCTGGCTCTGTGCCGCTTGCTCCGGTGGCGGCCGCTTCCTTGGCCGGTGGTGCCGCGAAGGAATGCAGGGCCAGCATGATGGCGCCGGTCACCAGCAGGCTGTCGGCGATGTTGAAGTTCGGCCAAGTGTAATCCTGGTAACGCAGCAAAATCCAGTCGCGGACACCGCTGCGCCAGGCGGCTGGGTACTCAGGCTCATTCCAGATTCCCAGTCGGTCGTACAGATTGCCGAAGATCCCGGCCATCACGCAGCCTAGGGCGATGGTCAACCACCAACTCTGGATGGCTCCGAATCTGGCGAGCCAAATAACGATGCCGATGCCGGCTAGGATCGACAGCATGGCAAAGGCGGATCCGAACCCCGCGCCCATCCCGAACAGGGCGCCTTCATTGACGGCCGTCTCGATGCCGACATAGGGTTCGAGTAACCACCAGGGCGGCAGCTGGCCAGGCAGGCCGCGCCAAGCAAAAACCGCCTGCTTGCTCCACAAGTCCAAAGCCGCACCGCCGCCAGCTAAACTGGCAAAGGTCAGCCACGGAGCCCACAGCTGCGATTGCTTCGTCGACACGCTATCCGCCCAGGCTAGAGGCACACTTGACACAGTACGGCGTATCCGGCAAGACTTCCAATCGCGCTTTGGGAATGCGACCGCCGCACTCCTCGCACGAACCGTAGTTCCCTTGCGCAATCCGATCAAGAGCAGCTTCGATCCGCTCCAGGCGGTCGCCGTCGTTGGACAGCCGGTTCAGCGTGAATTCCTGCTCGAAACTGTGCGTGCCCACCTCTGCCGGGTGGATCGGGGCTCGGTTATCGCCCGAGTCGGCGTCGTCGCCGCCCAAGGCTTCGGCCGTCATCATGTGGACGTCGCCCTTGAGCCGACGCTGCAGCTCGAGCAGCAGGCTGCGGAACTTCGCGTAATCATCAGCGTTCTTTTTCATCGATGTGGCTTCCCGAGCCGTCCGGCGCTGGCGATGAGAGTCTCGAAATTTCCTCTTTCCCGGCACATTTTTCGGGGAATCCTAGGCTCTGGCATAGCTCCGGTCAATCCGAGCCACGGCTAAGCGACTCTTGAGCCCGTGTCGGGCCGGCACGCGCCAGCATTGGCCGCGGGTGGGCTCTATGGTCATTCTACGCCCCTTGTCCGCTGTCGGCGAAACCGCGCTCGCCAGCCGAGCCGCGGATCTAATAGAGCAAGGGATGGGAAAACCAGCTGTGATTGGAGATCCTGGCGGCCTTGGGTATAACTGTAGGAACCTGAGAATCTTACGAGTTGGCGCTTTTCGGAGTTTGAGGTTTTCGCGTGAGCGAGTCGCATGGCTAATACTGAAGTGGCTTCGGCCGCGTCCAAACCGCTGACCAGCGGACCGGCCTTCCAACGCTGCATCAATCCGCTGTGCGGCGCCACGTTCGACGTCGGGCAGGTAAAGACGGCCTGCGATCGCTGTGGCGACTTGTTGGACGTCGATTACGACTGGGACAAAGTCGCTCTGCCGCGCCAAATGTCCGATTTCGAGCAGTTCTGGAGCCGCCGGTTTGAACCGCTGCGTTTTTCGGGCGTCTGGCGCTTCCATGAGCTGCTCCCGTTTGTCGCCGCCGATCAGGTCGTCACCGTCGGCGAGGGACAGACGCTGCTGCAAAAGGCCGATGCGGTTGCCAAGTACGTCGGCATCAGTCCGGGACGAAGCCTGCCCGGCGGGGGCTCGACCGGAGGACTGTACCTCCAGTACGAAGGGATGAACCCGTCGGGAAGTTTTAAGGACAACGGCATGTGCGCCGCGTTCACGCATGCGCACCTGACCGGCGCCAAGCGAGCGGCCTGTGCCAGCACCGGCAATACGAGCGCGTCGCTGGCAATGTATTGCTCGGTGACCCAGTTGATGAAGGCGGTCATCTTCATCGGCAGCGGCAAGATCTCCTACGGCAAGCTCTCGCAGGCATTGGAGTACGGCGCGCTGACGGTGCAGATCGCCGGGGACTTTGACGACGCCATGATCCGTGTCCGCGAAGTGTCCAAAGACCTCGGCATCTATCTGGTCAACAGCATCAATCCCTTCCGCCTGGAGGGGCAGAAGACGATCATGTTTCGCGTCCTGGAGGCGCTGCGCTGGCAAGTCCCGGACTGGATCGTCGTTCCGGGTGGAAACCTCGGCAACTCGAGCGCCTTTGGCAAGGCGTTCCAGGAACTGGTCAAGCTTGGCCTGATCGACCGCGCGCCGCGTCTGGCGGTGATCAACGCCGCCGGAGCCGACACGCTGTACCAGTTGTTCGAGCGGCGTCAGCTGCGTTGGAACGCCGGCCAACCCGACCAGAAAGTCACATGCGCCTACTACGACGACTTGGACAGCCGACGGGCGAAGGCCGACACGATTGCCAGCGCGATCGAAATCAATCGCCCCGTCAATTTGAAGAAGTGCCTGCGGGCGCTCGATTTCTGCGACGGGGTCGTGCGTCGCGTCACCGACCAGGAAATTCTCGATGCCAAGGCGCAGGTCGGCGCTGGCGGCATCGGCTGCGAACCGGCCAGCGCGGCCAGCGTGGCGGGTGCCAAGTTGCTGCGCGATGAAGGCGTGATCGCTCCGACGGACCGCGTCGTGTGCATTCTCACCGGCCATCAGTTGAAGGATCCGACGGCCACGGTCGCGTACCATACGACCGACCAGGACAAGTTCAACGAAGTCCTCGGCAGTCGCGGAGTTTCGCGGGCGTCGTTTGCTAATCGCGCGGTCGCTGTGCCGAACGAGCTCGATGCCATCATCCGCGCGATCCAGTTGTACAGTTAGTCCACCACGTGGCCAAACGCTTTCCTAAACAACGCTCGGCGAATTTTAAAAAAACTGCCCCAGCGCAAGCGAGCGAAGTGCCGTCGGGCAACTTGCCCTCGTTGCCGTTGGTAGTCCCCGCAGCGGCCGATTTGGTCGCGGTCATTTTGGACAAACCGACGACGCATCCGAACGTATTTCGCAAACGCATTCGGCACCTCAGCGGCACTCCGCGCCGCGGCGATTGGGTCGCTGTTTACCATGCTCAAGAGAACGGCCCTCCGCAGCTGTTCGCTTATGGACTCTACAACCCGAAGTCCGAGATCGCGCTGCGGCTGGTGCACTGGAGCACGCATGTTCCCGACGAAGCCTTCTGGGACGGCCTGATCGATCGGGCGGTCAGCTTGCGTCAGAACGTGCTGGGGCTAGATGCGGTGGCCGATTGCTACCGAGTGATTCATGCCGAGGCCGACGGGTTTCCGGGGCTGGTGGTCGACCGCTACGGCGACGTGTTGAGCGCCGAAGTTTTTTCTTTGGCCATGGGAGCGCGGGCCGTCGCGATTCTCCAGCGTCTGGCCGCGCGGTTGGGCACACGCCATTGGTTGGTCCAGCCGAGCCCGCAAATCAAGAGCCAGGAAGGCAGCGAGTTCGCCGCCTGGGGCAGCCCCGATTTGCCGCCGCACGTGACGGTAACCGAACACGGAACGCGTTACCGAGTGCATTTCGGGTCGGGCCATAAGACCGGTTTCTTTTGCGACCAGCGCGACAACCGCCTGCGCGTCGCCGAATTGTGCCGCGGTCAGTCCGTGCTGGACGTCTGCTGCTACACCGGGGGCTTTGCCGTGATGGCCGCGGCGCGAGGTGGGGCCACCGACGTTACCGGCGTCGATCTCGACGAAGAACCGCTGCGGTTTGCCAAGCAAAATGCGTCTCTCAACGAGGTGCGTGTCAAGTTTACGCAGGCCGATGCGTTTGCCTACATGCGCGACATGCTCCGCAGTGGACGGCAGTACGACATGGTGGTGCTCGATCCACCGAAATTGATTCG